>CADBRX010000153.1 GCA_902797175.1 uncultured Coriobacteriaceae bacterium
CTGGCTCGATATGCTCGTCACCGGCACGCCGCCCACCGTAAAGCGAATCGTGTTATCGCTCGTCACCAACAGCACGTCTCGATTCTCGTGCCGCGCGCGCGTGACCAGGCGCTCTATCACCGTGTCGGCGCTCTCCCCCGTCTGCGAGAAGATCACGCGCACGCCCGCCTTGGAAAGGTTGGGCCGGTCCTCGGAGAGGTTCTGCGCCCCGTCATAGACAATCACCGGGTCGTAGGACCCCTGTGCATACGCCGCCACGTCGGCAACCAGCGCGTCGCGCGCACGGTCAAACGGGTCGTGCCCGTAGGGGTCGCGCGAGAGGTACTTCACGTCGGCCAGCGCCCCCGCGCCAGCATGCTCGTCGATAAGCCCCTGGTAGCGCGTGGTGCCGTAGATGACGTTGTAGCCGTCGACCACCAAAAGCGGAAGGCGCGCCACCGCTTACTCCTCCTCCGCGGACACGCGGCGCAGCCACTCGTAGCAGAGGACGGTCGTCGCCTGCGCCACGTTGAGCGACTCGATCACCCCGCGCTGCGGAAGCCGGCACTCAAAGTCGCACTTCTCGCGCACCAGGCGAGAGATGCCCTCGCCCTCCGAGCCCATGACCAGCGCAAGGCGGCCGCTCAGGGGCGCGTGCCAGACGTCCTGCTCCGCGTGCTCGGTTGCGGCGGCCACCCAGAACTCGGCCTTCTTCAGGTCTTCCAGCGCCCGCGCCAGGTTGGGGACGCGTGCGATGGGCAGGTGCATGACCGCGCCAGCGGACGTCTTGTACGCGCCGACGCCCACGCCCGCAGCCCGCGCGCTCGGGATGACGACGCCCGCCGCTCCCACGACCTCGGCCGTGCGGATGATGGCGCCCAGGTTTCCCTGGTCCGTCACATGGTCGAGCACGACGACGAGGGCATTCCCCTCGCCCGCCGCCGCAATCACGTCGGCCAGCTCGGCGTACTCAAATGGGCGGGCCCGCAGGATAACGCCCTGGTGGGCAGCGTTGTCAGATAGGGCGTCAAGCTTTCCGCGCGGCACACGCTCGACCTCGATGCCCTCGCCCTCAAGCTGCTTTGCCAGCGCCTCGAGCGCGGCGTCGCGCTCGCCGGAGGCCGCCTGCACCAAGGCGCTGCGAATGGGCACACCCGCCGCCAGCGCCTCGGCCGCGGCGCGACGTCCAATGACCAGGTCCGCCTTGCCAGCGCCGCCCCTCTGCGCGCCACCCTTCTGGCCAGCAGCTTTCTGCGGCCGCCGCGCCCCGTCGTCACGACGAGGCCCACGCGAGCCCGCCGCACCGCCGCCCATGCGCTTGGCCTGCTGACGCTCCATGCGAGAAGTGCCGCCGCGCACGGGCGCGATCTTGTCCTGACGCTTGCCGTTGCCACCGCGCACGTCGCGGCCCGGCTTTCTTGACTGGTTCTTTGCCACGGCTACCGCCCTCCGAGCTTGCCTGACCTGCTGCGACCGCTACTTGGTGCGCAGGCGCGCCCCGGCGGCCGTGTCCTCGACCACCAGGCCGAGCGCCGTGATGCCGTCACGGATGGCGTCCGCAACCGCCCAGTTCTTCTGGGCGCGGGCCTCCTGACGTGCGGCAAGCAGCGCCTCGGCGGCCTCCTCGGCGGAAGCGCCCTCATAGCCGGCCTGCTCGCGGGCAAGGTCCACCAGCTCTGCCGGCAGCGTCTCTCCCTCGGCGGCGATGTTCACGCCCAGCACGCCCGTAAGCTCCTCGAGCATGTCGGCCGCACGCAGCGCAGGCGAGGTCGCCACGTCGTCGGCGGCGTTCGCAAGATAGGTGTTGGCAGCGGTGACCAGCGCAAACACGGCCGCGAGGCCACCGGCGGTGTTGAAGTCGTCGTCCATGGCGGCCACAAACTGCTCGTGCGCGGCGTCCACGGCACGTCCCAGCTCGCGGTCGAGCTCGGTCAGCTCGCCATCCTGCGGCGCGTTCTCCGCAGCCCAGCGCAGGTTCTTGACGCAGGTCTGCAGGCGCTCGAGCGTGCCGACCATGCCCTCAAGGTGCGCAAACGTAAAGTCCAGCGGCGCGCGGTAGTGGGTCTGCAGCATGAGCATGCGCACGGCGTCCGCGGGGTACTTGTCCAGGACCTCCTTGAGCGTGAAGAAGTTGCCCAGGCTCTTGGACATCTTCTCGCCCTCGACGCGCAGCATTCCCGTGTGCATCCACACGTTGGCCAGCGCCGTGTGCCAGGCGCACATGGCCTGCGCGGTCTCGTTTTCGTGATGCGGGAAGATGAGGTCAGAGCCACCGCCGTGGATGTCGATGGGCGTGCCCAGGTGACGGTGGATCATGGCGCAGCACTCGGTGTGCCAGCCCGGACGGCCCTCGCCCCAGGGGCTCGGCCAGCTGGGCTCGTCCGGCTTGGCCGCCTTCCACAGGGCAAAGTCGAGCTGGTCGCGCTTCTCGTCGTTCTCCTCCACGCGCTCGCCCTGGCGCAGCTGGTCCACGTCGCGACCCGAAAGCACGCCGTAGGCGTGGTCGGAACGCACCGAGAAGTACACGTCGCCCGACGGCACCGGATAGGCGCTGCCATTCTCGATGAGCAGGGAGATCATCTCCTGCATGGCCTCGATCTCGCGCGTGGCGCGCGGGCGGATGTCCGGGTCGAGGATGCCAAAGCGGTGCATCTGCCCGATGAAGGCGTTGCTGTACTCCTCCGCGACCTCGGCGGCCGTGCGGCCCTCCTCGTTGGCGCGGTTGATGATCTTGTCGTCCACGTCGGTCAGGTTCTGCGCAAAGGTGACCTCGTAGCCCTTGTACATGAGGTAGCGCCGGATCACGTCAAAGCTCAGGAACGTGCGCGCGTTGCCGATGTGGATCTGGTCGTACACCGTGGGGCCGCACACGTACATGCGGATCTTGCCCGGCTCGATGGTCTCGAGCTCCTGCTTGCGGTGGGTCTGGCTGTTATAGACGAGCATGGGTTCTCCTTTGGGAACTGTTCTTGGCGTACCGATGATAGCTTACTGGCACGCCATTAACATCGGCCATCTTCCAAGAGGGCCACCGCCCAGGCGGCGATCCCCTCTTCGCGGCCGACAAACCCCAGGTGCTCGGTGGTGGTGGCCTTCACGCCCACCTGGCCCACATCCACGCCCATGGCCGCCGCCAGATTCTCTCGCATGGCCTGGCGATGCGGCGCCATCTTGGGTGCCTGCGCGGCCACGGTACAGTCCACGTCCAGGATGCGGTAGCCCTTCTCGCGCGCGAGCTCCGCCACGTGCGAGAGAAGCGCCAGCGAGTCCGCCCCCTTGTATGCGGGGTCGGTGTCGGGAAAGAGCTGGCCAATGTCGTCAGCGCGCATGGCCCCGAGCAGGGCGTCCATCAGCGCGTGCGCAAGCACGTCCGCATCAGAATGACCGTCGAGCCCGCGCGCATGCGGGATGTCCACGCCACCCAGGATGAGCTTGCGCCCCTCCGCAAAGGCGTGAACGTCGTATCCGTGTCCTATGTGCAGCATTACTTATCCCAATCCCTCTATGCGATGCTTCCAGTTGGAAGAGATGTGGTACAGACGCAGGAGCAGGATCGCACCGTCCTCTTCCCGCTCACAATATACTGCGACAAAAACGCCCAGCTTTCGCCACCTAAGACCGCTATCCCCAATGGGAGAGCCGTGTCCGGGAAATGCGGCCACGAGACTGACGAACGAATCGTAGTCATCCAGGAAGCGCCCGGCGCTCAGGGGCCCGGACTGCTCCAGGTAATAGCGTGCCGCATCCTCGAGATCCCGCTCGAAGCGCTCCGTTGTCAGGACCTCATGCGCGCTCAAGACTCAGCTCCTTGCGCAGGCGGGCAGACGCCTCCCCCGCGGGCCTGGTCTTGCCAGTGGCAACATCCTGCATGGCAAGCTCGACTCCACGCCAGAATTCCTCTTCTGACCTGACCTCATTGGGAATGGGCGCCTCAGCCGACAGAATCACCCGTGAGCCGTCAAACGACCAGTACACGCGCGAATCGTACTCGATCCCGAGCACGTCGCGAATCTCCTTCGGAACCGTGGTTTGCCCACCACGGGTGACCTTTGTGCTCATGACCATCGGCATGGCATGCTCCCTGAGACGCATTGATATCATTGATTTCAATGATATCAATGTCTGATGAACCATTCAATATGCCCGACGAGACAAACCATGTCTGCACGCCGTTCCATTGGGCGGAAGATGCGAAGCCTAGGCGACCCTTACAGCCCGCAGCCCTCGTGGCCCAGGCGCTGTCGCATGGATGCCTCGGCCACGGCTAGGTCCTCGGGCAGGGTCACCTTGATGTTGTCGCGTGGGGACTCCACGCAGCGCACGCGCCCGCCGAGCCGCTCCACGAGCGAGGCGTCGTCCGTGCCCACGTGTCCGTCGCGGGCCGCCGCGCGGTGCGCAGCCTTGATGGTCTCCACGCGGAAGCACTGCGGCGTCTGCGCGCACCAGTAAAAGCTGCGGTCGGGCGTGACCACGATGTCGCCGTCCTCCACCAGCTTGAGCGTGTCGATGCAGCGGCTCGCGCAGATGGCCCCGTCTAGCTCGGCGTCGGATCGCAGCTCGTCCAGGCAGCGCTCGATGGCGTCGACGGTGATGAGCGGCCGCGCGCCGTCGTGGATGGCCACGAGCTGGTAGCCCTCCGGCATGGCGACAAGCCCGTTGACCACGGAATCCTGGCGGGTCTCCCCCGCCTCGGCAAAGGTCACGGGCGTGTCGAGCGAAAGGCTCCCCGTGATGATGTCGCGCGTCTCGGCCACGCGACCGACTGGGCACACCACCACGATGTGCCCCACCGAAGGCGCGCGGTCAAACGCCAGCACCGCCCAGCTCACCAGCGGCAATCCGCACAGCTCCACGTACTGCTTGCCCCTTGCATAGCCAAAGCGCTCCCCCACGCCACCTGCGGCGACGATGGCACAGGTGTCCGCGTGGCGCTCCTCCGTGCCCACCGCCTGCTGCTTGGTCTCGGGGCACGCGACCCCATACGTCGTGCTCATGCGCGCTTGCCCCACATGCGATACAGGCTGTCGGCCAGGATGGAGGGGTTGTCCACGCCCAGGTCGTCAAGGCGGTCGGGGTTCTGCTCGATGTCGTCCATGAGCTGCGAAAGCGAGCCGTACTCGTCCACGATCTTGTCGGCCATACCCTTGCGGACGACCGACACGTTGTTGAGCGTGCGCAGGCCGAGCGGCGTGAGCACCGAATCCTCGCCGTAGCCCTCAAAGCCGAGCAGCTCGGCCACGCGCTTGGGCGAGCGCAGCTGGTTGTTGGCCGTCTCGCGGAAGACGCGGCGCAGCTCCTGCGCGGTCTCCTCTGACGAGTCGTGCGCGTAGTCGCGGATCATGAGGGTATATTCCTCGTCCATGTCGCCGATGAACTCCTCGCGCTGCATCTTGACCGAGCGGCCCTCGGAGCCGAGCTCGAGGATGATGCGGTCGAGGCGCTCGCCCACGGTCATGAGCACCTCAAAGAGGTAGAAAATCTGCGCGACGTCCGCCACGGTGACGTAGTTGTCCAGCTCGAGCGTGGTCAGGCGCAGCAGCGCGCGGTCGAGCTGGCTGCGCGTGCTCTGCAGCGACACGAGCAGCTGGTTGACCAGGCTCATGAGCTCGCTCACGGTGCGCAGCTGGTAGCCCTTGCCATTCACGTAGACCGTCACGACCTGGCGGCGCTCAGAGACGGAGATGACGGACGCCTTGGTGAGCAGGCTCATGCGCGCCGCGGTGCGGTGGCGCATGCCCGTCTCGGAGGTGGGCAGCGACGGGTTGGGGTTGAGGTGGTAGTTTGCGCGCAGAATCTGCGTGAGGTCGCGGTCGATGACCACGGCACCGTCCATCTTGCAGAGCTCGAACAGGCGGTTGGAGGTAAACGAGATGTCGAGCTTGAAGCCGTCGTCGCCGGCGGCGATCACGTTCTCTTCGTCACCAACGCAGATGAGTGCGCCCAGATGACCTGCAATGATCATGTCGAGGGCGTGCCTCAGCGGCGTGCCTGGAGCCGTCTGCCTGATGGCTTCGACCATGCGGTCCTCACTGCTTTCCATGTGCGTCACCTCCGTGGCAATTACTGCTGCGCCCATCCAGTATACGTGCAAATGCACCCGATGAGTGCGCAGGTAAACAATTCAAAACGAGATGCGCCTCCGTCTTTAACAGACGAAGGCGCAACTTTTGCGTGTATCGGTGCCTAGCTTGCGTCGGAGGCCAGGCCGTCCGGTGCGGGGATGGCCGGCGTGTTCCAGCGCTCGCGGGCGCGCGGCGCCTCGAGGTGGATGCGCTCGGTCAGCGCGGGCACCTCTCCCTCGCCGCGCGTGAAGGTCAGCGCGCCGTCGACGGCGTCCACCAAGATGATGTCGCCCGTCTTCCAGTCGCCCTGCAGCAGGGCCTCTGCCAGCGGGTCCTCGATGAGGGTCTGGATGGCGCGGCGCAGCGGACGGGCGCCGTAGATGGGGTCGGTCCCCTCCTTGGCCACCAGGTCGCGCGCGGCGTCGGTCAGCTCGATGGACATGCCCTGGCCGATCAGGCGGTTGCGCAGGTCGACGACCATGAGGTCCACGATGCCGCGCAGCTGCTGGCTAGTCAGGCTCTTGAAGACCACGATCTCGTCCACGCGGTTGAGGAACTCCGGGCGGAAGAGCTTCTTCAGCTCGCCCTCCGCGCGGCTCTTGATCTCCTTGTCGGAGAGGCCGGCCTTGCCCGTAGACGAGAAGCCCATGGGCGCCGTGGCAGCGATCTCGCGCGCGCCGACGTTGCTCGTCATGATGATGACGGTGTTGGAGAAGTCCACCGTGCGGCCCTGGCCGTCGGTCAGGCGCCCCTCGTCCAGGATCTGCAGCAAGATGTTGAAGAGGTCCGGGTGGGCCTTCTCGATCTCGTCAAAGAGCACCACGGAGTAGGGCTTGCGGCGCACGGCCTTGGTCAGCTCGCCGCGTTCGTCGTAGCCCACGTATCCCGGAGGCGCGCCGACCAGCTTGCTTACGGCGTGCTTCTCCATGAACTCGGACATGTCAAAGCTGATGAGCGCGTCTTCGCTGCCAAAGAGGAACTCGGCCAGGCTCTTGGCGAGCTCGGTCTTGCCGACGCCCGAGGGGCCCAGGAAGATGAACGAGCCACCGGGGCGGCGCGGGTCCTTGAGCGGGCTGCGGCTGCGGCGGATGGCGCGGCTCACGGCGGAGACGGCCTCGTCCTGGCCAACGACGCGCTGGTGCAGGGCCTCTTCGCAGCGCAGGAGCTTGGACGCCTCGGCCTCGGTCAGGTTGGAGACGGGCACGCCCGTGATGTCGCTCACCACGTCGGCGATGTCCTGCTCGCCCACGATGACCACGCTCTGCGCGAGCTGCTCGCGCCACTTGGCCTCGAGCTCCTCGCGGCGCGAGGTGACTTCCTTCTCCTTGTCGCGCAGGCGCGCGGCCTCCTCGTACTCCTGTGCCGCGGCGGCTGCCGCCTTGCGCTCGCGGACGTCCGCGAGCTCCTCGTCGGCGGCGGCGAGCTCGGGCGGGAGCGCCATCTTGTGCACGCGCGTGCGGGCACCGGCCTCGTCGATGATGTCGATGGCCTTGTCCGGCAGGAAGCGGTCCTGCACGTAGCGGTTGGAGAGGGTCACGGCCGCGGCCAGGGCCTCCTCGGTGTACTTGACGTGGTGGTGCTTCTCGTAGCGCTCCTGCAGGCCGTGCAGGATCTCGAGGGTGTCGGCCGGCGTGGGCTCGCCGATGTTGACGGGCTGGAAGCGGCGCTCGAGGGCTGAGTCCTTCTCGATGCGCTTGCGGTACTCGTCGGCCGTGGTGGCGCCGATCACCTGGATCTCGCCGCGCGACAGCGGCGGCTTGAGGATGGACGCGGCGTCGATGGAGCCCTCGGCGGAACCCGCGCCGATGATGGTGTGGATCTCGTCGATGAAGAGGATCACGTCGTCGGAGGACTCGACCTCGGCGACGACCTTCTTCATGCGCTCCTCAAACTCGCCGCGGTACTTTGAGCCCGCGACCAGGGATGCCACGTCAAGCGTCCAGATCTGCTTGCCGCGCAGCATGTCGGGCACCTCGCCCGAGGTGATGAGCTGGGCCAGGCCCTCGATGATGGCGGTCTTTCCCACGCCCGGGTCGCCCAGGATGAGCGGGTTGTTCTTCTGGCGGCGAGCGAGCACCTGCATCACGCGCTCGACCTCGCGGTCGCGCCCGATGACCGGGTCAAGCTTGCCGTCCGCCGCAAGACGGGTGAGGTTGCGGCCGTACTGCTCGAGCATCGAGCCTTCGTCGGCCTGCTGCTGGCCCATGCCGCCCACAAACTGGGCGCCGCCAAAGCTCATGTCGCCCACGGGCTGCTTGCGCTCGCCGCCGTCGGCGCCATTCTTGATGAGCTCGTTTACGGAATCGCGGATCGCGTCTCCCGAGACGCCCATGCGCGACATCGCCGTCATGGCACGGCCGTCGCCCTCTGCCACGATGCCCAGAAGCAGGTGCTCGGTGGCGATGTAGGTCTGGCCATGCGTCATGGTCTCGCGGTAGGCGTCCTCAAGGACGCGCTTGGCGCGGGGTGTGAAGGGAATGTGACCGCCCGGCACCGGCTCCGACTCCTCCGAGGAGATGGAGCGGACGGTGGCAAGCGTCTCTTCGTAGGTAACGTCCAGCTTGGCGAGCGCCTGCGCGGCTATGCCCTCGCCCTCCTTGATGAGGGCAAGAAGCAGGTGCTCAGTACCCACGTACATCTTGCCGAGGCTGCGTGCCTCGTCCTGTGCAAGGCTCATGACCTTACGCGCTTTGTCAGTGAACTTCTCGAACATTCGACTCCTTATGCATTGGGGTATACGGTTGGTGTGTACCCAACTCTGGCCGTCGTGAGTCAGATGCAGAAAAACACTTCTCAGTGCTCGCGATTGGGACGGGGCGGCCCATGACGGCGCCAGAGCGTGTCCGCCTCAGGGCAATCGGGGGTGTCCGTACACGTTATTTCGGCCCTTTTGGGGGTTTCAGGGGCACCCCTGTCAAAAAGGCCTCAAAACGGGCTGCTTAACGTGCAAAGCTACACGGACGCGAGGTGCACGAGCCCTCCCCGTAACCACCGACCACCATGCTCAACGCTCCGAACTTGAGAATGACCTTCTTTACACTGTCGCGCATTAACTTAGCGCTATCATATGATAGTGCTAAGTTTGAAAGGATGATATGGACTACAGGGCATCAGAGGATCTCAGGCTCATCCAGGACCTGCTGGGTTTGTCGCGGCCGGACATCTCAAGGGCAACAGGCATCTCTGTCCCAACGCTTAATCGTTGGGCTTCTAACAAGGTATCCCCTGACCGAACGGGGCTCGAGGCGCTCTACAGCTTTGCGTATCGAAAGAGACTCCGAATCAACCACTATAAAGAGCAGTTCTTGCGGGAGGACGCGCCAAAGCCGCACATCCCTCTCTTCCATGGCGCAAAGTCCGTGCTTGACGGGCCAATAAGTTGTAGCCGCTCCCGCAGTAACAACGACTTTGGAAAAGGCTTCTATTGCGGCGAAACCTTCGACCAAGCGGCGATGTTTGTGTCAGGTTTCCCGGGTTCCAGCGTCTACGCTCTCACGTTCGACCCGTCCGACCTCGTATGCAAGAGCTATGGCGTAGACCTCGAGTGGATGCTTTCCATCGCTCTCTGTCGAGGGCGGCTCGACGAGTTTGCAGACACGCCGCGCGCCAAAACGCTTATCGAGTCCCTTAACGCAGCCGACTATGTGGTCGCTCCCATTGCAGACAACCGCATGTACCAGATTATCGACGAGTTCGCCCATGGAGAGATAACCAGCTCCCAGTGCGAGCACGCCCTCTCTGCAACCGATTTGGGCATGCAATATGTCATACGCAGCGAACGCGCCGCGGCCATGCTCACCCTTCGGGAACGTTGCTTTATGTGCGAACCAGAACGAGCCGCCTACCTGCACATGGGAGAGGATCGCGCACGCCTAGGCCAGGACAAGGCGCGTCTTGCTCGCCGGAACTATCGTGGCAAGGGCACCTACGTTGAGGAGCTGTTCCATGAGACGCGTTGATACCAAGGACCTTTTCACGTGCAGCTTTCAGGGCAGGGTTTTCGAACTGTCGGCACAGGACCCAACGGGGTGCAGCTCTGCCATCTTTATACGAAGATTCATGCGATCGGCCACGGCACAACATGCTGACGAGGAGGGATCCTTTGGCGTCGGTGTGAGTGAAAGGGATGTCCTTGACGAGGTCAATCGGGCATTTGACGGCCGCCCCTATGGCTCGGCGAGATACCCCACGGAGCTACTCTTTTGGATAGGCTTTACCTACCGGTACTGGTGCTTTGCAGCCAACATGAGCAGCAAGATGGTGTACTCCCTCTGCAGCGCAAAGGAAATGAGCGAGCTGTACTATGCCTATCACACGCTCGACCCGGCGCAGTGCGTTGACCGCATACTGGAGTCGAAGGGGCTTTCTGCAGAGGAGCCAACTGACGAGCAGCTCATGAGGCTGGGCCTCGCGGCCTTACGGCGCATCCGCTCCGCGGAAACCAACCCTTCACAGTTCAATGGGCTACCATAGGTGTCCAGGCAGAGGAGGTGTCGTGGCATTTGACGCAAAATGGGAGGACTACCAGCGCATGGCGCTGCGCTTTGCGTTCTCGCTGAAAGACATGGAGCCCCTTGCCGCCGCAAAGGAGTTCGTGTCGTTTGGCCGTCGCTACGCGCAGGAGCGCGACTCGCTCCCCCAGACCGATGCCGAGCGGGCGTTTCACCTGGTAGCGGAGGCAACCACCCTTGTCGACTACCAGCTCCCCTTTGCCACCGACGAAGAGGCGGAGACCATCATCCCGCGTGCGCATCGTCTACTTGACGAGGCGCTCACGCTCGACCCCCGCTGCTACGATGCGGCACGCATGGCCGTTGCGGCAAACTGCCCGACCTTCGAAAGCTACTACGACTATCTCTGCGAGATGGAGCCCGAGGTGCGCGCCTACTGCGAGGAGGCGCGCAACGCGGCGCTCCTCGACGTCTCGGGAGAGCGAGCGGTCGAGGTGGCAAACATCGCCCTCCACCCGCACCTGCGATGGCTCGCCGCGCTGGCAAGCAAGGCGCTCATCTGCGGACGGAATCGCGAGGCGCTGCGCTTTTGCAAAGACGCCCTGGAGCTCGACCCCGCCGACACCGCCGACACGCGCTTCACAGCCGCGCTGGCCTACGCAAAGCTCGAGGACGAGCAGGGGCTTGACCAGCTCGAATCGCGCTGCCGCAAGCTGCCGCACCCCTACGGCACCAACGACGCGTGGATGCTCCTCTCCCGCCTTGCGCTCGCGCACAAGCGCCGCAACCTCCCCCTCGCGCGGCAGGTCCTCGCGCGCATCGCGGAGCTCTATCCCAACGCCGCCCTCACGCTGGCCCGTCAGAAGGAGCTTCCCGACGGGGTCTTCGCGCGCCTGGCCATGCCTCCCTTCAGCGAGGACGAGCTCATCGTGGCGGCCTCCGAGGCCACCGTGCTCACGCAGGAGGGCCGCGACTCGCTTGGCCGCGGCGCCTTTGGGTCGTGGCTGCTCCAGGAATGTCTGAGCATCGCAACGCGCGAGCAGCTTGAGGAGATTCGCGAAGAGATCGACCTCACCGCACTCTCCTCAAGGCGCGAAGACGACCAGGGCAACAAGGAGGGCTGGCGATGAACGCGCGTGCGGAGCTCATAGAGCGCGTCGCCCTGCGCAGGAGGGAACAGCTCGGGCCGCTTTCGGACGGCGCCTACCAGGAGCTGTTCAACGACGTGAAGGGCGACGTCGAGCGCTTTGTCGAGACCCCCGCAGAAGAGGCGCTGCTCCTGGTGGCGCGGGCGCTCGACCGCCACGAGGAGGCGCGCAAGGACGAGGACCTCATGGACGACGAGGCGTTCTTCTCGTCGCGTGCCAAGCGCATGTCGCGCCTGGGTCGCGACTGCGGCGCCGCGCTCGCCATTGATCCCACCTGCTTTGACGCCGCGCTGCTCGCCGTGCTTGCAAAGGATCAGGACCCCGACTGGATACTTGAGCCGTTGCTCAAGCTCGAGCAACGCGCGATTTCCACACTGGCGGCAGGGCCTCTCCCCGCCGATGCCTGGGATGACTTGACGCTCAGGCCGCTGCTTCGCATCAAGGCGGCCGTCGCGCGCACGTGCCTCGACTCGGCGCGCTACCGCATGGCCGCCGAGAAGGCCGAGGAGGTCATGGCGCTCGCGCCTACCGACGCGCTGGGAATGCGCCACACCTGTGCGCTTGCGCTCGCGCGGCTTGAGGACGAGAGTGCCTTTGATGCCCTTGACGTGCGCTTCTCTCGCCAAGGCAGCGCTTGGGAGCATCTTGCGCGGACCATCTTGCTGTACAAGCTCGGCCGCATGGGCGCGGCGCGTCGTGCCCTGGGCGGATACGCGCGCCTCTGCGAAGGCGGGGCATACGCCCTGCTCAAGCCCGTCATGGTCGACACGTACCTTCCCGACCGGCCTGAGGCGCCCGCCCTCAGCTTTGCCGAGGCCACGCTTGCCGTTCACGAGGCCGACCCCATCGTCTGCGACGTCCCCGACTTTGTCGCGTGGGCCCAGAACCAGCGCGACTGCTTCTTTGCGGCACAGGACTTTGCCCGCCGCAACAACTACGATTGGTGATCCAACCGCAGGGAGGGGTCCCACCCTTTTGTGTTATACAGCACAAAAGGGTGGGACCCCTCCCTGCGGTTGGACCTGGAAGCTAGTCTCCGATGCGCTCTGCCATGAGGTCGTAGATCTCGTCTGCTGTGGTGCAGGCGTAGCAGGCCTTGAGGAGCTCCTCCTCCTGCAGGATGCCCATGAGCTTCTGGAGCATCTCGATCTGCGCGTGGGCCTCGGCGATGGCCAGCATGAAGAGAATCTTGGGATGCAGGGTGATCTCGGGGCTGCCCATCATCTTGAACTCGACCGGGTCCTTGATGGTGGCGATGCCGATGCAGGTCTGGTTGACATGGATGCTGTCGGAATGCGGGATGGCGATGTCCATGCCCTGCGCGGGAAGGCCGGTCGCAAAGACGACCTCGCGGTCGCACACCGCCTGGGGGAAGCTGTCCTTTGCATAGCCGTTGTCAACAAAGCCCTGAGCAACGGTCTTGAGCGCCTCCTCGGCATCCTTTGCCTCGACGCCGACCTTGATGAGTTCTTTCTTCAGCAGCATGGTGGCTTCCTTTCCCGGGTGGACGTACACAATTCTATCGGTATACGGTTTCTTTTGCTTCTGCCGCATGCCGTCCTTCTACTTGTATATAATAGCATGTACAAGCTGTCTTGTACACTCTTTTGTGTACCAATTTGGAAAGGACGGAACCATGCTCGTAAACCTACGTGACATCTGCGCCATCGCCGAACAGAACAACATGGCCATCGGCTCGTTCAACGTGCCCAGCTTTGAGGCCGCGCGCGCGACCCTCGACGCCGCCGAGGAGACGGGCTACCCCGTCATCCTTTCCCATGCCGAGGTCCACGACCCCGTGGCGCCCCTCGACAAGATCGGCCCCATGCTGGTGGCCCTCGCCGAGCGCTCCAGCGCGCTCGTCTGCGTGCACCTCGACCACTGCGAGAACCTTTCCTACATGCGCAAGTGCCTTGACATGGGCTTCACTGGCGCCATGTACGACGGCTCCTTCCTCCCCTACGAGGAGAACGTCGCCAACTCTCAGCGCGCGGCTGACATGTGCATGAACTACGACTGCGGCCTTGAGTGCGAGATCGGCTCCATGGGTTCGCGCGAAGGCGGGGAGCGCGACGAGGGCGGCACCGCCGAGGAGGCCGGCGCCGTCTACACCGACCCGGAGCTTGCTGCCAAGTTCATCGACGAGACCGGCCTCGACATCCTGGCCTGCTCGTTTGGCACCGTCCACGGCATCTACAAGGGTGAGCCGCACCTCAACTTTGACGTGCTCACCGGCATCCGCGACCTGCGTCACATCCCGCTGGTCATGCACGGTGGCTCGGGTGTCTCTGACGAGGACTACCACAAGGCCATCGACGCCGGCATCCGCAAGATCAACTACTACACCTACGGCGCCAAGTTCGCTGGCGAGAACGTGCTCAAGATGATTGCCGAGAAGCGCGCCAACAACGCCGACGCCCTCGTGTACTGGCACGACATGACCACGGCCGCCTACGAGCGCTACCTCGAGGTCACCATCGAGACCATGAAGGTCTTCGCCAACGGGGCAAAGCCCGTCGCGTAATGCGTCACATCCTAGCTGACCCGCACGAATGCCGCGCGGCCCGGAGGAACAATCTCTTCGGGCCGCGCTCTTTTTCTCGCTGACTCACAAGGGTCCCACCCCTTTGAGTCAAAATGACTCAAAGGGGTGGGACCCTTGTGAGTCAGGGCGTGGCGTTACTGAGCGGCAGCGGCCTCTTCGGCGTCGCGCTCGTTTAGGGTGTGCTGGCCGTAGCGGTGGAAGACGGCGACGGCCTCCTCGATCTGCTCGGGGGTCATCTCGGCCATGGGCAGGCCCGTCGACAGCGCCACCTGCACGGTCTTGGCGGCCTCCTCCAGGTAGACGCACGCAAAGAGTGCCTGGCGCAGGTCGCGGCCGACCGAGATCACGCCGTGGTGCTTGAGCACGACGGCCAGGCGGTCGCCGATGGCCTCGACGGCCTGGACGCCCATCGAAAGGCTGCCGGGATCGCCGTAGGCGGCTACGTTGACGGAGCCCTCAGCGGCGTTTGCCATGGTCGACAGGTTGCAGGGAATCTCGTCCATGACCAGGCCAAGGCCCGTAGCGTAGGGCTGGTGCGTGTGGATGACGGCGCCCACCTTGGGCATGTTCTTGAAGATGTAGAGCAGCGCCTCGGTGTCGACGCTCGCCTTGCGCGTGCCCTCCACGATGTTCCCGTCGATGTCCACCACGAGCATGTCCTCGGGGACCATCTCGTCGTAGATCATGCCGGAGGGGGTGACCACAAAGAGGTCTCCGTCCGGACCCTTCACGCGCGCGGAAAGGTTTCCGCCCGACAGGGCGATCAGCCCGTAGTGGTCCATCTTGAGCGCATACTCAAGCATCTGCTTCTTGACGTCCTCAAACATGGGTTACTCCTTCTCACTCTTCTGGGCCTTCGTTCCCAGCGCGGCGTTGTGGGCGCGGGCCCCCTTCTTTTTCTTGGGCTGCTTGCGCTGCTCGCGCTGGGCCCTGATCTCGTCCGAGCGTTCCATGTACGCACCGCTGTCGCGGCGGGCGCGCGCCTTCAGCATGTCGGGGTGGACCGCCATCTCGATGGCGTCAAGCTCGTCAAAGAGTTCCTTGCCGTTCGTGTACTTCTTGGTGCTGATCCAGTAGCGGCCCCGGAAGGGCGTCGTCTCGCCTGCACGGATGAACGTCTTACCGTTGTTGGCGTTGGAGCGCACCAAGAAGCTCTCGAGCGTCGCGTAGTCGTAGCGGTCCTCGCGCCCCCACTGCTCGAAGGTGATCGACTCGCCGTCAAGGTGCACGTAGCGCGGATACGCATGGCTGATGGCCAGGTTCCACAGCTGGTAGAACGCCGCGATGGCAAAGATGGCCAGGATCGCGGGGGCAAAGTAGTTGCCCCAGATGGCCTGGTAGCCGCACCACAACAGCACCACGATGCAAAAGACGATGGTTGCCGGCACCTCGATGGTGTAGTAGGGGTTCTCGAACTCGTAGGTCTTGCGCATGACGCTCCTCTGATCCGACTTCCGCCGGAGTGCCCCTCGGAAGTCACTTCCCAAAAGGAGAGTATCCCCTATCGGAAGTGGAGTTGCTTGGTACAAATCGGGGCCCAGCAAGTGGGCCCCGAACAGAGTGGCTTTGCAACGTGGCGTTTATGCCTCGAGCTCAGCGGCCTCCTTCTTGATGCGGTTGCGGTTCCAGATGGCCATGGCCACAGAAACGGCGCCCACGACGACGATGCCCACGATGGGGTTCAGGCCAAAGAGACGGAAGATGATCCAGGTCAGCGGGTTGGCGCCGTCGCAGATGGACGAAATGGAGGAAGCGCCAGCCATGTCGAAGCCCACGGAGGCGGCGACGGTGGTGATCGTCGGGGCAAGGTCGGTCGCGATGTAGAGGCCGACGGTCAGGATGATGATGCCGGACACGATGCCACGGAAGCCGTTGTTGTGGACGACCGGGGTGATCAGGACGAACATCCAGGGGATGACGGCGAGGTCAGCGAAGGGCAGGACGCGGTTGCCAGGCAGGGCCACGGCCAGGAAGATGCAGGCCGGGACGAGCACGAGCGCGATTGCCAGGGTGACGGGGTGGCCGACGCCCACGGCGGAGTCGAGGCCGATGTAGATCTTGCCAGCGCCCTTGAAGTGGTCGGAGACGAACTTGTTGGCGGCCTCAGAGATGGGCACGAGGCCCTCCATGAGCAGGGCGGCCATGCGCGGGATGAGCACGAGGCCAGCGCCCATCTGAACGCCGAGGTTCAGGATGGTGATGATGGAGGTGCGGATGTCAGCGGGATCAAAGTAGGCAAGGCAGCCGATGATGATGCCCATGACGGTGCCGAGCAGCAGCGGCTCGCCAAAGACGCCAAACTGCTTCTGCAGGGACTCGGTGTTGATGTCGATGTCCTTGACGCCGGGGATCATGTCAAAGATCTTGTCGAAGAGCATGGCGATGGGGGCATAGGCGGTGGAGAAGCCGTGAGGCAGCGAGATGCCGGGGATGCCCAGGGACTCCTGCACGAGCGGAGCGGTGTAGTCGCCAAGAACCATGATGATCATCATGTTGAAGATCGCCGCGAGGAATCCGAACATGATGTTGTTGGTGGCGGCGGCCACGAGGGCGCCGGTGAACGCGAAGTGCCAGTAGTCCCAGATGTCGACGTCGACGGTCTGGGTGGTGCCCGTGAGGATCATGACGATGTTGACCACGAGGCCCAGCGGGATGATCATGACGCCCACCTGAGAGGCAAACGCGATGGCGGCAGCCGCAGGCCAGCCCACGTCCACGACGTCAAGCGTCAGGCCAAACTTGGTGCACATCTCGGAGACGGCGGGCACGAGCTGGCCACCAAAGACCTGGCCGATAACCAGGTTCAGGCCAATGAAGCCAACGCCGACGGTCAGGCCGGCGCGCAGGCTCTTGCCGAAGCCGGCGCCCAGGATGCAGCCAAAGATCGTCAGGATGATGGGCATCATGACGTTGGCGCCTAGGTCACTGATGAATTGGAAAGGTGCAAGCAATGCTTCCATTATCTCTTCCTTCCATCTGTTAGTCGGGTTCCCCCGAACTTGTCGGGTTTCCCCGACCCCTTCCTACCGAACAAAAAGTGCAAAGCAGTACCAGACGATCCGCGGCAACCGCCTGGATACGTACCAAAACGAGTGGTGAGACGTTTGCTCACCTTGGACGGAGCCTGCGCCCCGCCTTGTTATAAAGCAGCTAAGGCCTTACTCCTCCATGAGGCGCAGGATCTCTGCGTCAGAAGCCTCGGTGCCAACGCCCATGAGGTAGGGAACGCCGTTGACATAGGGGCAATGGAGCTCGGTCGGAGCAATGGAGGTCGCAACGATGAAGTCATAGTTGCGGGACTGCTCGGGAGCGGACGCCAGAGGAACCTGGGTGATCTCGTACTGGCCCTTGTAGCCATGGGAGTCCAGGAGCTCCTCGACCTTCTTGCGGGCGATCGTGGAGGTCACGATGCCGGATCCGCAGGAGAGCAGGATGCGCTTCTTACCAGCTGCCATAACAAAACCTACCTTTCTACTGCACGATTCCTCGTGCTTGGAACCAAACTCTTTGGTTACTCGCCCATCACGACCACGCGTGCCGTACGGGTGCGCTCACGCGTGCGGTCGTAGTCGACGAAGAAGATGTAGCCCGTAACGCCCATGTTGATCTTGCCGTCCAGCACCTCGAACACGGCGTTGGAGCCAATGATCGTAGAGCGTAGGTGCCCGTCGCAGTTCCAGAGCATGCGGCGGTCTCCCCCAGGAAGCCACGACTCCGGGTTGGGCCAGGACTCGACCTCCTTGAAGTGCTCGAGGCCAGGATAGCGGTAGTACTTCCAGTCATGCTGCTCGGGGAAGATCTTCTCGAGGCCATCGTCGAGGTCCATCTGGAGGAACGACTCGCCGTTGGGCGCGACGTCATGGTCCCACTCCTCGAAGAAGACGGCGCACGTGCTGTGCTTGGAGATGACGGTGACCGTTCCCTCCTTGATGCCGGAATCCGCCACGATCTGGCGAACCTGCGGCGTGATGTCAATGTAATCAGGCCTGCCAGCGCACGTATCGACCTGCACTTCTCCCTTGTAGACTGCCATGGTTGGCTCCTCTCTTGGCGCGCTTACTCGGCGGCGATGTCGGTACGGACGCGGTCGAGCGCGGCAAACATCTCTTCCAGCACGGCAAAGGGGTCGTCTGCGGCGACGATGCCGGAGGTTCCGCCCGTGGCGTCTCCGCCGTAGTAGATGGCGTCGTAGACGTCCTGGCCGGTGGAGATGCCCGCAGCCTGGAGCACGAAGGTTTCGGGCGAGACGTTCTTGACGGCGGCGGTGCTCTGGCGGATGTAGTCCTCACCCGCGATCTGGCCCGTGCCGATGAGGCTGTTGAGCTCGCAGGTCATGATGTCGGGATGCAGCTCTGCGATGGCCGCAGCCTCCTCGACGGAGTCGGCGCAGACGCAGGTCAGGATGCCCAGCTCACGAGCGCGGACGATGCACTTGGCAAGCTCGCCCACCGTGAGGGGGTTCTCCGCGTGGTTGAGGAAGGTTGCCTTGACGCCGGCGGCAGCGAGAGCCTCGGGCAGGATGTGGCCCATGCCACGGCCAGGCTTGAGCGACTCCATGGCCTGGGCGCACGGAATCAGGTTGGGGCAGTTCTCGATGACCCACGGGAGGTCGATCAACTGGGCCGTGAACAGGCACTCAAAGCCGTAGCGGCCAGCGAGCTCATCGGTCTTCTTGGCGAGCTTGCGGAGCTCCTCGCCGTAGAGGTACGACTTGGGGTTGACCACAAAGAACGGCCTGTGCAGAACTGCCTTCTCCATTGCTGTTCCTTCCTTTTGCGCATGCATATGGTAACGCTTCTACACGTTTCGCACACGAGTATAGCGATTTTATGGGGTCTTGTACAGACTTTTCTAGACAAGTATTTGCCGCAGGCGGTATCACCTATCGGGTAGGTGGTAGAAGCGCCGATACGAAAGGGTGGGACCCCTACGTATCGCCGATACGTAGGGGTCCCACCCCTAAGTGGGGGAACCTGTACCGTCGTTACCGATGCTGGGTGGATTCGCCGACGATGGCCTGGCCTGCCGTCAGCCACGAAAGGCTCCAGTCAAAGGGAGTCCGGTCCTCAAAGCTGATGGTCTGCTCCAGCACAAGGAGCGGCGCAGACTCGTCGCAGTGCAGGTAGGCGGCGTGTTCCGTGCCGGCCGCGCGCGCCGTGTAGCGCACCTTCACGTGGCCGACGCGCTTTCCCGAACAGCGCTCGACCGCCGCGTTCCCGCCCTCGACCGTGAAGTCCGCCTTTTCGATTCCCGGGCAACGACGCGTGCTGATCCAGCTCTCGATGCACATGATGGGCTCGCCGCCCACGCTCCTCACGCGGCGCAGGAACAGCATGGGGGCACCTGGGTCCTCGTCCAGCTCGTAGGCCACATCCACCGGAGCCGGCAGCAGAATCTGGTCGAGCACGGCCGTGGTAAAGCTCTTTCCCTGCTCACGGAGCGACTCGGCAAACGAGATGGTCCCGCGTCCCGCCGGATGGGAGATGCCGCCTTCGGCAACAAAGGTCCCGCGTCCGTGCGATTGCACGAGAAGCCCCTCGTCTACCAGCGACTTTATGGCATGGCGCACCGTTCCGCGCGAAAGGCCAAACGTCTTCATGAGCTCATGCTCGGACGGAATCTTCTTGCCAGCGCCCCAGGCGCGCGAATAGATCTTCTCGCGCATGATGTCGGAGAGCTGGGAATGGAGCGTGGACGAAGAGCCCTTGTCCAGCTTGGCTTCTCCCAGCGACGCAAGCGGGGCGTCTGCATCCGCGTAAGGGGTGGCGATGTTTGTTCGACCTTGGAGCCTTCCCGTTGACAGTCGTTCGAAGCTCATATGGGCCTCCCCTCGCTTGATGGCGCAATGCGGTTAGATAAGTTATATACAAGCACAAACAAGTTGTGTGCAACCACATGCAAGCAGTGTACAACTTGCAGCAGGCGCGCATGGCCCGCAATTCATCTTCTGTGCGACTGCTCGGTAATTGGCAGATAAACGCGAACCTTTGGTATACTATGTTCTTGCCTACAACCGCGTCCCCATCGTCTAGCGGCCTAGGACACCGCCCTTTCAAGGCGGTAACACGGGTTCGAGTCCCGTTGGGGGCACCATTAATCTCACAGCCACCTGCGGGTGGCTTTTTCGTTCCCGCCGAAGCCATGAGCCGGGACTCGAACCCCGTTGGGGGCGGCATTGGAGAAACAGCCACCTTAGGGTGGCTTTTATCATGCGCATCGGGAGCAAGGGCCAGAGCTCGAACGAAAACCTCACCCGAATCGTCCGGTCCGGCTCTGCCCGAGCGCATCCAGACGAAAACTCTCCCCGAATCGTCTGGTCTGGCTCTGCCTGAGCGCATCCAGACGAAAACTCCCCCCGAATCGTCCGGTCCGGCTACGCACGTGCCACTTCGGACCTGTCCCATGTCGTGTTTCGTCCCAGTGAACCTCGTAGCCGATGCGAATGGGCGATACGAAAGGGATACTCCCTTTCGTATCGGATCCTGCCGCGTTTGCCTCTCGGGCCGTGGAGGAGAACTGGATGAGGGTGTTTGCCGACATCTACGTCGAGTTCTACGATCCCGAAGAGATGCTGTTTGACCTCGATAACGAGGAGGACTTTGCCGCCGCAGTAGAAGGCATGTCGTATCAGCAGGAGCAGCGGGAAGAGGGCAGGGACATCACCGCAGAGGACGAGAAGATCTACGCCGACTTCAATGCTGCGCTGACCAAGAAACTCACGGGCAACGGCGAGGGCGAGTACGGCCTTGAGACCGAGACCGTCGACACCTATGCCGTGCACTACGTGGACAAGTTCACGCGCGATTATTGCCCGAACCAGCTGGTCTGGGACCTCGCGACGCGAGCGTCGGAGCGCAGCGTCACGTCGTCCTATTGGCTGAAGGCGGACAAGTCCGTGGACAGGGGGCTGATCACGGCGAGCTTTGACGCCGAGTCCAACACCTTCAAGCTGAACCCATCCGATGACCTGGCCGGTGACTTCTCGGTGCTCATCAACCCGCACATGGTGGACGTGATACGAAAGGGTCCCACCCTTTCGTATCTCCCCGCTCACACTGACGCTTATCATCGAGGCCGTCGAGCTGACCACCAAGAAGCGCAACGAGGCATAGCGTCCCACCGGCAAAGACCGACTTGATACGAAAGGGTGGGACCCCTACGTAATGCGATACGAAAGGGTCCCACCCTTTCGTATCAAGGTCTCCAAGCTGCCAAAACCATGTATGATAAGACATCATGATTTTGCTCCCAACGGAAGGGCCCCATGCGCAAGGGTGAGGCAGGCTCAGAGTTCTCTGGTTACCAACCGACCCGGCGCGAGGCGATCGAGACGCTGGTGGCAACGGCCACGATGGCCCTCGCGGGATGCAAGAGGCCGCACGCCACAGACGATGACGCCTCCCCTGCCGACGCGTCCGACAACACCCGCACGGTGCGCATCCTCGCCACAAGCGACCTCCACGGCAAGATGGTCCCCTGGAACTACCCCTTTGACACGGAAGAGCCCACGGGCAGCATGACCCAGCTCTCCTCGGCCATAAAGGAATTCCGTGACGAGCACACCCTTCTTGTGGATGTGGGCGACACGATCCAGGACAACATGGCAGAGGTCTTTGTCCAGGACGAGCTTCACCCCATGATCGCGTGCCTCAACTACCTCCGCTACGACGTCGGCGTCACGGGAAACCACGACTACAACTACGGCATGGACGTCCTGCGGCGCGCCATCGCGGGCTTCGAGGGTACGACCGTCACGGGCAACGTCATCGACGAGCAGGGCAAACCCATCGCTAATGGCTACACGATCATCTCGGTCGACGGCGTGCGCGTGGGCATCGTGGGCATGGTGACCCCCAACATCGTGCGCTGGGATGCCGCAAACCTCAAGGACTGCACGGTCACGAACCCCGTCGAGGAGGCCCGCAAGATCATCTACGAGATCCGCAGCGACGTCGACGTGCTCATAGCCGCCTTCCACATGGGCCTTGAAAGCGAGTACGGGACGCCCGGTTCGGGCATCTATGAGCTCGTGGAGGCGTGCCCCGAGTTTGACGTCATCCTTGGGGCACACACCCACCGCCTGGTAGAGGGCGAGGTGCTGGGAAACGCCCTCATGGTGGAGAACAAGTTCCAAGCGCAGACGATGATCGTCGTGGACCTGACCTTCGAGCGCGCTGACAACAGCTGGAGGCTGAAGGACAAGTCGTCGCGTTCGGTGGATGTGTCCACCTACGAGCAGGACCCCGACATGGTCGAGTTCCTCGCGCCATACGACGAGCGCGCAAGGTCGTATGCCCACGAGGTGGTCGGACGGCTTGCAGGGGGCCCGCTTGCGCCTGCAGACGAGATGCCAGGAGTGCCCGCGACCGTTCTTCAGGACACGGCCCTGCTTGACCTCGTCAACGATGCACAGCTGCGCTATTCAGGCGCGGATGTCTCAGTGACGAGCCCCTGTGCGATCGGGTGCAACGTCGAAGAAGGCGACATACGTAGGTGCGACCTGTCAAAGGCCTACAAGTTCAACAACACGCTCTATACGATCCGCGTCACGGGCGCTCAGCTGCGCAAATATCTGGAATGGTCGGCCGCCATGTTCCAACAATGGCAACCGGGAGACGTGACGATTGGCTTTGAGGAGACGGCCAGGATCTACAACTTCGTGGCCGCAAAAGGCGTGACCTACACGCTGGACATCTCGAGGGAGGCCGGGGGACGCATACTCGACCTGGCGTGGGCAAATGGGACCCCGGTTGCTGACGACGAAGCCTTTGTCCTTGCCGCCAACAACTACGTCTGCAACTCGGAACTGCTCAGCTGCGGATCTGTCTTTGAGGAAGGCGAGGCGCTTCCCGAGCTTCTTGAGGTGGACATCCGCGGCGACATTGGTGGCGTACGCGAGCTGCTGGCAGACTACATCCAGAACGTGCGGGGCGGCTTCGTCACGGCTGACGTCGACAACAGCTGGCACCTGGTTGGCTACAATTGGGACCCCGAGCAGCATGAAAGGGCCGTCGAGCTGGTCCGCGAGGGAAAGATCAACCTCGACGAAGAGACCAATTTCGGATCGTTCCTCTGCACAAGGGTCCTGACCACGGCCGACCTGTAAGGACGGGACAGCAAGCATCGCCATCAAGTCGATAGGCAGCTCTCGTTATCGCCGCTTCTCAGCCTGAAGCAGCTTCACCATGGCCTCTGGGGCGAGCGCAGCAACCGGACTTTGTGCCAAGAGACGCTCGTCGCCAGTGACGATAAAATCTGCCTCCGCGGAGCGCGCCGAAGCCAGCACGAGGTTGTCCTCGAAGTCGTTATGGAGCGCACGCAGCACGAACGCGTCAAAGCACTCCCGGCTGCCCGTGTTGGTCACCAGGGCAATGTCCATGGCATGACGTACGCAGCTCCAAGCTATCTCGTTGCACGCCTCGGCGTCTGCCTGCGAAAGCGATCCGCTCTCTTGTCGCTGCAGGCGCTTGAGCGTCGCGCCGACGAGATAGTACACGTCCTTGAGCGAAAGCGCCGCCACGTAGAGCGCATGCTTGCCTTGCGCAAGGTTGATGATGTCCACGCAGGCCGAACAGCCTGGCTCGCGCCCCAGGTAATAGTCGACGAGGACGTTGGTGTCGAGGGAGATCCTATACACGATAGACCCCCTCGGTCACCAGCTCTTCAAAGGCAAGGTCGCGAAGCTTTTCGTAGCTCATGTCCTCCACCGTGCCGGAAAGCCCTCGCTCGCGCGCCAACGACATCGCCATGCCGGCGCCTTCCGCGGCAGCAGTATGCTCAGGCATCTGCTCGGCGATCCCGTCATCTTGTTCTTGCATGAAGGCGGGAAGCTCTCCCACCCTGTCAAGATAGCTCCAAAGCGCACGTATGGCCTCGGTGGCGCTCACGCCACAACGAGCAAGCGTTGCATCCCCACCACGTTTGACCTGCGCATCTATGCGAGCGTTGAGCTGTGCGACTTCCATGGTACCTCCAACTAGCTATAGCTTGCTATTATTATAGCATACTTGCTAGCAATATATACGTTCCTTATTGACTGGAGCATCCATCATTGCGTGGTGCTCCTACGGTTGCTCGCTCAGCCCCAAAATCCGCAGCAGGCGGCGACCCGCCGAGTCCACGATTTCCTCTGTGCTGCGTCCCAGCTCATGGATGGAGCAGCATTTGTCCGCAGCGGTGACGACCCAGCCCACCTTTGAGCGCGGCGGCATCGGGGTGACGGGAAACATGTGGCGCGCCACGGCCTCTACCTGCACTTCGCTGGCCCCATACTCCCCTCGGGCAATCCGCGCGCCTTCCCGGGGATGACTGCTGGCCTTCTTGTATGAGGGGCTCTCGAAGACGTCATCCTCCGTCATGCCGATGTCGTGGAGCAGGCTGGCACGGACCGCGTCCTCCTCGCTCACGTCCACGCCGTGCTGGCCCAGCCAGCGCACGAGGAGCAGCGCATATCCCGCTGTCTCAAGGCTGTGCAGGGCGATGTTTCCGCTCTTGCTGTGGTGCGGGACAAGCCGCGCCTTCGCAAAGCGCCCGGAGGAGATGATGTCACCTCCGAGCTCTTCGACCCTTCTCAGCACCGCGTCTTCCACAAGCGTCTACTCTCGTACGGCAACAGGCAAACCCGCGCGAGCCATCGCTACAACAGCGGAGCGGCCAGGCGCAGGATGAGGTGCCCCAGGCGGATGTGCGCCCTCGGATCGCGGTAGTCCTCGGTCACCTCGCGACCCTGCTCGAACATCCACTCAAAGTCTGCCTTGGTGTCAGCCACCGCATCACAGCCATAGTAGAGGCAGCCGTTCTCAA
The DNA here is from genome assembly GCA_902797175.1 of uncultured Coriobacteriaceae bacterium. GTDB lineage: Bacteria > Actinomycetota > Coriobacteriia > Coriobacteriales > Atopobiaceae > UBA1367. The sequence goes on from CADBRX010000153.1 coordinate 24,989, forward strand.
AGTGGTGGTACAGGCTCCGATAGTCCAGGTTGATGGTTCCGCACGTGGCAAGCTTGTCATCGGCTATGCACATCTTTGCGTGAACGAAGCCCGGCGTGTACTCAAAGATGCGCACACCGCAGCGAACGAGGCTGTGGTAGTACGACCTCGTGATGCCGTACACCAGCTTCTTGTCGGGAATTCCCGGCGTGATGATGCGCACGTCTACTCCCCTGCGCGCGGCAAGCCCGAGGGCATGCTTCATCTCGTCGGTAATGATGAGGTACGGCGTCACGTACCAGACGTAGTCCTGCGCGTACTCGGTCGCCGAGATGTAGACATCCTCGCCGAGCATGACGTCGTCCATGGGGCTGTCAGCGTAGGGCTGCACGTAGCCCTTCGCATCCGCGTTGGCAGCCACGTCCGGCAGGTACTGCGTGTAATTCGTATCGTCCACGTCGTCCTTTTCGGACGCGTTCCACATCTCGAGGAAAATCGCCGTCAGGCTCTTCACGGCCGGACCCTCCAGGCGCACGCCCGTGTCCTTCCAGTGTCCATAGGGGTGCGTGAGGTTGAAGTACTCGTTGGCGATGTTGTAGCCGCCGGTGTAGCCAACCTGCCCGTCGATGACCGTGATCTTGCGGTGGTCGCGGTTGTTGAGGAAGAGGTTGAGGCCGGGCGCAAAGGGGTTGAACACCTTGGCCTTGATGCCGTGGGACTCGAGGCGCTTCACGAAGTCGGTGTTGACGAAGCCAATCGAGCCCATGTCGTCGTAGAAAACGCGGACCTCGACGCCTGCGCGGACGCGCTCCTCCAGGACGTCCTGGATGGCATGCCAGCTCTCCGCGTCCTCGATGGCGTGGTACTCCATGAAGATGAAGTGCTGAGCCTTGCGCATGTCCGCCTTCTGGGCCTCGATGCCCTTGGTGGCGTCGTCAAAGTAGGTGATGGCCGTGTCGTCGTACACGGGGTAGGCCGCCATCTTGGACAGGTAGCGCGAGATGTTGGCCGCACGTGCGTCCTCCTCCGCAAGGCGCGCCAGGGAAGTGGTGCCGTCGGGAAGCAGGGGCATGAGCTTCTCGTCGACCTCTTCGTAGCGCTTCCTCATCCTGAAGGTGTGGCTGTTCAGGCCAATGAGCAGGTAGAGAACCGTGCCAAAGATGGGCAGGGCCATGATGGCGATGATCCACATCATCTTTACGTCGGAGGTCTCGTAGCCGTTATAGATGAAGAGCACCAGCAGGGACCCCAGCAGGCGCAGACCAATGGCAAACCATTCCGCCTGCGCCGAAAAATGAAGGTTGATGAGGAGGATGGCGATCACCTGGAGGATGATTGCGATTCCCGCAAACACCAGCCGCTTAACACCGTTCTTTACCGACGCCTCGCCTTCGAGCGTTTTGTTCGCGTCCATGCTGTCCCCTTGCCTGACATGAGCTTATGTTTGCCTATTTATGTGTAGCACATGACGTGACTCAAAGGGGATACTCCCTTTTGAGTCAGTCCAGCTTGTACTCCAGCGCGAGTATGGTGATGTCGTCGGACTGCTCGGCGCCTTCCGCCCAAACCCCCACGTCCTCACGCAGGTTCCGCACGATGTCTTGCGGTCGCTCGTCGGCATGCCCGGCAAGGAACTGCTCGAGGCGGTCGTTGCCGTACTCCTCGTCGTTCACGTTGAAGGCCTCGTTGACGCCGTCGGTGTAGAGCAGAAGCTCGTCCCCGGTCTCAAGCGTGAGCTCCTTCGTCTTGTACGAAATCATGTCCATAAGGCCCATGACCAGGCCACTCTTCTCCGTCAGCCACTCCCACGAGCCACCGCGCCCATGCCGCAGCAGCGGGAAGTTGTGCCCGGCGTTCACATAGCTCAGATGACCGGTGCGCCAGTCGAGGGTGGCCGCCCACACCGTGACGAACATACCCGCCTCGTTGTGTGCGCACAGGTACTTGTTGGCGGCGGTCATCGCCTCGCCGATCTCCATCCCGCGTGCGAGGCAGTTTTGGATCTCTGCCTTGGCGACCATCATGAAGAGCGCACCCGGTATGCCCTTGCCGCTCACGTCGGCGACCAGGAAGGCAACGGTGTCGGCGTCGACGGTAAAGAAATCGTAGAAGTCGCCGCCCACCTCCTTGGCTGCGTTCATGGAGGCAAAGAGGTCGACCCCCTCCACGTCGGGGAAGGCGGGATAGTGTTTGGGCAGCGACCCCTCCTGGATGGCTTGCCCTATCGCGAGGTCGGCCTCCATGCGCTTCTCCGCCTCGGCGATGAGCCCCTTGAGCGCGTCCACCATCTTGTTGATGTTGGCGGAGAGGGACTTGAACTCGCGCGTTCCCGCTACCTCGCACCTCACGTCCAGGTCACCCGACGTGATGCGATCCATCGCCTCGTTCGTCTGGTCTATGCGCTTGGCGACGGTTGCTCCCAGCAGCCTCGTCACCACAAAGAACACCGCGACAAGCAGGACGGCGGTGAGCGACACCTCGCGCCACATGACGTCGGAGCGGTCCCTGAACACCATGCTCGACGGCTCGATGATCATGACCGTGTAGTCGCCCTGCTGGGCAGCCAAAAGGTACGCCACCTGCACGCCATTGCTGTACCCACCGGCGTTTTTCCCGGTGTTGAGGATTCCGTCGTAGCCGACGCGCTGGAAGTCCCCGCTCGCGACGCTTGCCTCTATGGCCTGCCAGATCTCTTTGCCCAGCAAGCCGCTGACGTCTTCACCCACACGCAGGCGCTCGTCGTCGGTCATGAGGATGCGCCTGTCCTGGATGATGGCCACGGTGCCTGTCTGCTCCATGGTGTAGCCGTTCAGCACGTCTCCGACAGACCCCTTCAGCTGGCCGTAGGCCTCTGGATCCAGGGCTCTCAGCTCCTCGTCGGAAAGGCCGGCCGCCTTCCCCAGATCATCGAAGGCCTCGTTGCGTCGCTCGAGTGCTTCGATCTGCAGGCAGATGTAGTTGACCTCGCTCCTGATGGCCTCTTCTGACTTCTGCCGCTCCCCAAGGGTCACGCTCACGTAGCTGATGGTGACCGTGAGCATGAAGGCCAGAAGCACGACGGCAAAGATAGCGAACCTGAAGGCCTCGCGAACCCCGATGTCGTCGGCCTTCTCGCGAACTCTCTGCTCTATGGCATGCGCTGCGAGGCAGGGAGCAGAGGCGACGATGGTGTCGATCAGGATCTGCACGATCGCCTCTGGCAGCGAAGGGTCGTACGTCGTGGTCAGGGCGACCAGCGTGCGGACCACAAGCGATGCGCCAAAGCATGCCAGCACGACGCCCCCGTACGTCTCCAGATTCGAGTGCGTGCGCGGCAAAATGACCGCGAACAGGATTCCCGCGAGCAACCCAAACAGGCTAAGGACGCCCATCGAGATGAACGGGGTGATGAAGGACAGCTCGAGGAAGGCCAGGGGCATCACAAGCGTGTGGATATACAGCACCGCCCCCGCAAACAGGCCCATGCCAAGGCCCGCGAGCGTTCCGAGCAGCAACGCACCCAGGGATACGGGCACGTAGAGCGTGATCGCGTACACGTTGCGGGCGTCGGACACGCTGAGCGGAACGAAGCTCATGTGCAGGAACGTCAACGAGACGGAAAGGCCCATCAGCAGCGCGACGACCATCGCACGCTGCTGATTGCTGTTCCATGACATCGCTCCGCGCCAACGCAAGAAGCCCACGACACCCGCCCTTAACTCGATTGCGCTCTCTGCCATCATAGCAGTGACGCCCCTCGCGTTAGGCCTTGCGATGCGATACGGAAGAGTGCATCCCCTTTGTATCGACGCGGAATGCCTTCTTTGTACCGGGAATACTGTGGACTATCCCTGGGCCCAAGGCACGGGGCAGGCGTTTTTCAGGTCGGAGAAGTCGGCCTCCTTGACTTCGCCCTGCACGCGCGTGCGCAGGTAATCGATGATGTCGTCCGACTCGTAGAGCGCCTTGCCGTCGATGATCAGGCAGGGGCACTGCTTCTTGCCGCCGATGGCGATGAGGTCC
>CADBRX010000154.1 GCA_902797175.1 uncultured Coriobacteriaceae bacterium
AAGACCTACAAGGAGGCCTTCCAGAAGGCCATCCGCTCGCTTGAGCAGGGCCGCTATGGCCTGGGCTTTGCCAAGGACTTCAACGACAAGACCCTCGGCGAGCTCATCGACCTGCTGGCCTTCCCCACCAGCGAGCGCCAGTTCGTCATGTACGAGGCGCTGCGCAAGGGGGCCACGGTCGACCAGATCCACGCCCTGACCTCCATCAAGACCGAGTTCATCCAGGAGATGTACGAGCTGGTGGCAGAGGAGCAGTCCATCATCAACTGGTCCGCCGCGCACCCCGGCACGATGCTTCCCGACGACATGCTGGGCCTTGCCAAGAGGGATGGCTTTGCCGACCGCTACCTCGCGCAGGTCACCGGCCTGGCTGAGGCCGACATCCGCGCGCGCCGTCTTGAGCTGGGCATCTGCGAAGGCTGGGACAAGGTGCACGTCTCGTCCACGCCCGACAGCGCCTACTACTACTCAACCTACAACGCACCCGACACGAGCGAGGCGCTCGAGGGCGACAAGATCATGATCTTGGGTGGCGGCCCCAACCGCATCGGCCAGGGCATCGAGTTTGACTACTGCTCGGTCCATGCGGCCAAGGCCCTGCGCGAGCTTGGCTTCAAGACGATCATCGTCAACTGCAACCCCGAGACCGTCTCGACCGACTACGACACCTCGGACAAGCTCTACTTTGAGCCGCTGACCACCGAGGACGTGCTCTCCATCTACGAGAAGGAGAAGCCGCTCGGCATGATCGTGCAGTTTGGCGGGCAGACGCCGCTCAACCTCTCCAGTGAGCTCAAGGCCGCGGGCGTGCGCATCCTGGGCACGAGCCCCGAGATCATCGACCTTGCCGAGGACCGCGACGAATTCCGCGCCACGATGGAGCGCCTGGGCATCCCCATGCCCGAGTCCGCGATGGCCGTCACCGTGGACGAGGCGCTCGACGCCGCGCACGAGATTGGCTACCCCGTCATGGTGCGCCCGAGCTACGTGCTGGGCGGCCGCGGCATGGAGGTCGTCTTTGACGACAACCACATGCGCAACTACATGGCGGCGGCCATCGGCGTCACGCCCGACCGCCCCATCCTCATCGACCGCTACCTGCAGCATGCGCTCGAGTGCGAGGCAGACGCCATCTGCGACGGCCGCCTGGCCTACGTGCCCGCCGTCATGGAGCACGTCGAGCTGGCAGGCGTCCACTCCGGCGACTCCGCCTGCGTGCTGCCGAGCGTGACCATCTCCGACGAGAACCTGGCCACCATCAAGGAGTACACGCGCCGCATCGCCGAGGAGATGCACGTCGTGGGCCTCATGAACATCCAGTACGCCATCGAGAACGACAAGGTCTACTGCATCGAGGCCAACCCGCGCGCCAGCCGCACCGTGCCGCTGGTGTCCAAGGTCTGCGGCATCAACATGGTGCAGATCGCGACCGAGACCATCACGGGCGAGCTGACGGGACGTCCGTCCCCTGTCACCAACCTCAAGGAGCCGAGCTACGCCTTCTATGGCGTGAAGGAGGCCGTGCTGCCCTTCTCCATGTTCCCCGAGGTAGACCCCATCCTCGGTCCCGAGATGCGCTCCACGGGCGAGGTGCTTGGTCTGGCCCCGACCTTTGGCGAGGCCTTCGTCAAGTCCCAGGAGGCCACGGGCATGCCGCTTGCCAACGCCGGCAACGTGCTCATGTCCATCTCCGACCGCACCAAGGACGAGGCCGTCGAGATAGCGCAGATGTACCTTGACGCAGGCTTCCAAATCATCGCCACGCGCGGCACGGCGGCCTTCCTTGCCGAGCATGACATTCCCGCGACGGTCATCTTCAAGCAGCGCGAGGGACGCCCCAACATCACCGACGCCATCAAGAACGGCCAGATCGACCTCATCGTGGACACGCCCACCGGTGACGGCGCCTCCAACACCGACGGATCGTTCATCCGTAAGGAGGCCATCCGTGCGCACATCCCCTTCATGACGACCATGGCCGCTGCCCGCGCCGCGGCGCTGGGAGTCGCCACCATGCGCTCCGTCGAGGGCTCTGGCGTAAACGCCCTGCAGGACATCCACGCCCAGATCAAGTAGCCAGTTCGCGCCAACGCAACAGCGCCCGCCCTTTCAAGATGGAAGGGCGGGCGCTCATGTTTTGAGATGGACGAGCCGGGCTGCCACTCAAGCGGCACAGGCCGTCAAAAGAGGCTGGCGGCGCAGCCGTCTGCGTAGCCACACAAGGCACCGCAAGCCACTTTCTCGCAGACGCGCCCACAAGGGGCGCACCCGGCTCACCCGCATGGAATGATAGCAGACGTCTCATTTCTTCTAGCCACACCGGCGCACTTGGCAGGGATTGTCAAGCGGAGGCAGCAAAGCACCGCGCCGTCTTTCTACGTTTGCCAAAAAGGCAAGAAGTCTGAGACGAAAACGAAATCATTGAGGACTCTGACCTGCACCTGAGCGAGTACCTGAACGACATGCAGGACAAGTACATGGTGCGTTAGCCATAATCACATCACAACACGCAAGGGCCCGCCCCTCGCATCAGGTCTGCCTGACGCGAGGGGCGGGCCCTTGTCGTGTCACCTGCTATTTGATGGTGATGCTTTCCAGCATGGTGCTTACCGTGTCGCTCGTACGCAGGTTGACGTCCTCGCTGTAGTCGACGGCAAGAATGTCTACGAAGTGCCCGTTCACAGTTCCAAACCATTCCGCAACGCTGCTGCCCGTAGATATGGTCGTCAGGTAGCCCGTGAGCTCGACACCGCCCACCGTGATGGGCTTGGCGTCCTCGACGCTCAGGATGTGGTCATTCACCTGGGGATCCTCGATGGGCTCAGGGAACTCGGCGGCCTGAAAGACCATCACGAGGATCTGCGAACCCGTTTCGTCATTCACCACGTCAAGGCCGTGGGCGAGGTATCCCTCCCCCATCTCCGCGTTTGCCTCCTCCTCGGCAATGCCGTTGGGATCTGCGGTCCAGCCAGGGGCAATCCCCATGGTCAGATAGCTCGTCTCGTGCGTGGTGAATCCCTCGGGAAGGGTCGTGGCGTCAGCTGACCCCTCGGCTTGGGTCGTCTTGTCCTCAATCTCCGAGGTCACCTGCTCCTGGATGGTAGCGCCCTCGTCGGTCGGCGTATCGGTTGCGGGAGCCTTCTTCCCACAGGCCGCAAGTCCCAACACAAGTGCAAGGCAGACTATGGTGGCACCCTTCACGTTCTTGTTCATCTCGTGTCCCATCTTTTCTCACATGAACATGCTAGGACAACTATAGGACAACAGCGCGTCCTGGACCAAACTCCCTAGCCCGGCGCTCTCGTATGCCCATCCGTTTGGCACAGAGGAGGAAATGCTCCCCTGTATCGGACAGGGGCGAGAAGCAGGAGGGTTTGGCATTCCCTTTGTGGGAGGAAATGCACCCATGTATGGGTCGGAAGAAGCGGTTTTAGTCGTTTAGGGTCCCCTTTGTGGGAGGAAATGCTCCCTCAAAGGGAACCCATCTCATGCGCACCCTTAGATAGACGCCGCGTTTTCCCTACACGGCCGGCTGCTGCTGCGTGATGCAGTGGATGTTGCCACCACCAAAGATGATCTCCTTGGTGTAGATGCCAATCACCTCGCGGTCGGGGTAGGCGGCCTGGATATCGCGCAGGGCCTGCTCATCGTTGGGATCGCCAAACTGCGGCACAAGCACGGCCCCGTTGATGGGCAGGAAGTTGAGGTAGCTCGGCTCAAAGGCGTCCTCCGGCGTGCGCGGCAGCACACCCTCGACCGGGTCGATGGTCGAGGCCTCTTCCTCAGTCATATACACGCTCTTGCTCGGCATGATGACCTTGTGCACCTTGAGCTTGCGGCCCTGGGCATCCGTCGCCTCGGAAAGCGTCCTATACGCCGCCTGGCATTCGGCAAAGAACTTGTGCGCGGGGTCGTCGGTCCACATGCAGCAGACCTCGCCGGGAGCGCTGAAGCATGCCACGTCATCCACGTGGCCGTTCGTCTCGTAGGGATCGATGCCGTCCTTGATCCAGATGACCTTGGTGCAGCCCAGGTACTTCTTGAGCTCGTCTTCGCAGTATGCACGCAGCTCATCGCTCCACGGCTCGAAGTCCGTCACGCTTGCGTTGCGGCCCGGCGAAAGCAGGCACATGTCGGTCGTGACCACGGTGCCCTGACCGTCGCAGTTGAAGGAGCCGCCCTCCAGGATGAAACTGTCGGGGCGATAGCGGTTGACCTGGCACACGTTGGCCATCTGCAGGCCCAAGCTCGCGTCCCTGTCCCAGGGGAAGTAGAGGCCGTCCACAAAGCCACCGTACGCGTTGAAATGGAAGTGAGAGAGGGCCAGCTCGCCCTTGTCGTTGACGAGAAACGCAGGGCCTGGGTCGCGCAGCCACGAGTCGTTGTACTCCATGAGCAAGACCTGCACGTTGTCCACGCCGTCAAAGACCTGGTTGACTGCAGGCCAGTCCTCGGAGTTGACGCCCACGGTCACCGGCTGGAAGCGCGCGATGGTACGGATGATCTCCTCAAAGACCTTCTGCGCAGGCTTGGCACCATTGCGCCACACATCGGAGCGATGCGGCCACAGAATCCAGGTGCGCTCCTGACGCTCATACTCTCCCGGCATGCGGAAACCGTCGGCCAGCGGGGTGGATTCGGACTCGTAAATGGTACGCATGGGACATCTCCTGTTCATCAACGTTCAAACCGCGGACGACCAAGAGCGTATCACAGGCCAAAGGGGCGGACACGTTGCTCGCCGCGCCAGAGGTGCCGCTCACGCACACTCAAACCAGGATAAACCGCAGTGCCCTCAAGCTTCCTTGCCGTCAGGTCGGGCGCTGATGCTCTATAGTCCTCTACATCTGCTTTCACTGCCGTAGAAATGGGCTACCAATGGGACGTAAGACGCGCTTCTACAAGATGGGACTGTCGGTTTCTTTGGCATCGGCGCTTGCCGTGGGAGCTTCGGCGGCCGTGGCCCAGCCAGCGTCCGCAACCTCCCGAGAGGGCGCGGCACAGCAGGTCTCGGTCGAAGAGCAGGTCGTCACGGAAGGCCTCGAGACGCCAACGACTGACGAAGCCGAACGGGTCGCGGCAAACGACGCCGAGCAGCCCACGGCAGACATGGCCGAGCAAAGCCTGGACGAAGCGGAGGCGACAGAAGAGGCCGCTGCCGAAGAGGCAGATCTGACCGCAGATGAGCCCCTGGCAGAAGACGCCGAAGCGGTAAAGGAGCCGCAGGCAGAAGAGGCCGTTTTGGCTGCCGAAGACAGTGCGGCGGAGCCAGCCCTCCTTCCTGCTGCCGAGGAGGGCTCATCCTACGACCCGCGCAAGACCGAGGGCACCTCGGCCGTGCGCGACCAGTTCTGGGGCACCTGCTGGGCGCAGTCGGCCATCTCGACGACCGAAAGCTTCATGATCCACAACGGCCTTGAGCCGACGAGCGTGCAGTTCTCGGTCGAGGACGTGCTCTGGTGGGTCCATGAAAGCGGATGGAACATGAACCTTCGCGAGGAAAGCGGCTATCCGGCCATGGCCACCGGCTTCCTTACGACGGTCGGTGTCCGCTCCGAAGCAGACATCCCCTACCTTGGCAGACCCTCTGACTTCGCCGATGATGATTACAAGGACATGAGCCCCTCCAACCTCTACGGCGAAGGGGAGAACCTTCGTCCAGCCAACTACGACACGGCACCCGTGCAGTACCAGATCACCGACATGATCTTTGTCAAAGACCCCTCCATGCAAGAGGTGAAGGACCTGATTACGCAATACGGTGCCGTCACCGCGAGCTATCACATGTCCGACATGCTCGACGGGTACTTTGACCAGGAGCACGCCACCGATTGGACCATCGGCAGGTACAGCGAGGACGGCGATGCGCTCATCGACCCAAACCATGCGGTCTCGGTGGTGGGTTGGGACGACTCCTTCCCCAAAGAGTACTTTGCCATGCAAAACGGAAGGCAGCCTGAGCACGACGGCGCCTGGATCCTCAAGAACAGCTATGGCACTGACTATGGGTCGGCCGGAGGCTTTACCTACGTCTCGTACGAGTCAAGCTGGGTGCCGCTTTCGAAGGGCACGATCGACCATGCCGGTTACAAGACGGTCTCTGCAAACTGGGATTCCCAGGTGCCCTCCGGCAAGGGGGCCATCGTGCTGAGGGTGACGGGAGACACCCCCAGCATCGGGACAGAAGTCAACCTCAACGGCGTGAGCGGAAAGGCGCTCTTTGCCATGGACGAGAAGAATGCCAAGGGCAAGGGGTATTTCCTGCAGAACGGCGCCTTCTTCGAGGCGGCCATCCCCATGGAGGCCTACGGCACCGCGTACAACGCGTACCCCCTCCTCTCCATTCGCGCCTACACCATCCCGGCTTCGTCGCCGTCCGATGACGAGCAGCCAAGCAAGGATGTGACGCCTACGCCGTCGGACAATCAGCAGGACAAGGGCTCTGCCACCCCGAGCAAGAGGTCATCCGCCCCCCTGCCCAAGACGGGCGACGCAAGCTCCGTCCTCACCACGGTGATTGCGGCTCTTGGGGCGATGCTGACGCTGGTGGGAGCCACTCTGCGGCGCCTGCAGGATCGATAGGTACCGCACCAGCACAACTGTCGACAAAAGACGGCGGGTCGCCTGCATTACAAGCAAGCGACCCGCCGTCAGTCATTAAAGACTCAGAGGGCAGACTTACTCCCCAGCAGCCTCGGCGGCAGCCTCTTCGGCATTGCGCTGGGCGGCAAGCTCGGGCGTAAGGCCCTTGTACTCCTCTGTGCGGTCCTTGGCCGAGACGATGCGGAACACCTCGCCGATGATGAGGAAGACGATAAGGCCGATGATCATGGGAACCTTGTCACCAACCTCCTCGGCAGAAAGCGGAATGACCGTGGCGATGACCGCAAGGATGAGCTCGACCATGGGCACGATCAGCGCGACCTTGAACATGGTGCCCTTGAAGGGGAACTCGTAGATGCGCTTGCGGTCGGGGTCGACCTGGCGCAGGTGCATGAACGCCGGGAACATCGGGATGTAGGTGAGCAGCAGGAAGACGACCGACAGGCCAAAGAGCATCCAGAAGATGTTGTTGGAGATGAACTCGTTGGGAATGAGCTGGATGCACAGGATGAGCGAGGTCACCACGCCATTGATGATGGCGGCGCCGTCGGGCATGCCCGTCTTGGGGTTCATCTTGCCAAAGGCCTTGGGCATGTTGCCCGTCTGGGCAGCATAGGCGGCAACGGAGTTGACGCCAAAGGACCACGAAGCCATGTTGGCAAACATGGTGATGAGGAACAGGACGGCAACGAGCTTGAAGAGGAAGCCATTGCCCACCATGGTCTCGAGGGCGACGACCATGCCAAAGTCGGGGTCGATCTCGTCGGCGGGAATGGCCGCACCGATGCCAAAGGACGCAAACAGGTAGATGACCGCGATGGCGATTCCGCCGAGGATGACGGCGCGCGGAATCTCGTGCTTGGGGTCGTTCATGTCACCCGTCATGGTGCAGATGACCTCGAAGCCCATGAAGTTGAAGATGATGATGGAGAGGTACCCGAGGGCGTTTCCTGCGGAGAGGTCGGGCAGGAACGTGGCGGGGCTCATGTCGGTGGCAAAGCCGTTCTTGGAGGCATACCAGATGCCGATGCAGCCCACGAGCACCGCCACGGCGACCTTGATGATGGCGCCGCCGTTGAGGACCCACTCGGAGTCGGCGACGGGCGAGAAGGCCATGAAGGTGACGATCCACGTAAAGGCCAGCTCGATGGC
>CADBRX010000155.1 GCA_902797175.1 uncultured Coriobacteriaceae bacterium
ACCGTCAGCTGTCCGACGCCCGCCGGCTCGTCCTTGCGCGCAATGCCCAGCACGCGCATGCCGTCCTCGGAAAGGTCCTGCCCGCGCTCAAGCACCTCCTGCTCGAGCGCATCGTTCAGCGAGAAGATCGTGCCGTCCAGCTCCACCTTCGAGCAGATGGAGAGGATCTCCTCGAGCGCCCCCTTGGTGATCATGGTGGTGTGACCGTTCTCGTCACCCACGACGACGCTCACGCGGCGGCGCTCGTAGTCAAAGGGCAGCTCGTCCACCAGGAAGTGGTCCTCTACCAGAGCGTCGTCATCCAGGCCCGTCTCTTCGTGGGCGCACTTGATAATGGCCATGTCTATGAGGTTAAGCATGCCCGTCTCGAAGTGGCTGTTCAGGAAGGCGTGCCTCAGAACGCGTGCGTCCTCGCGACCCGTCACGTCCAGATGCCGCTCGAGCACCACGCGGTCCTCGGTGAGGGTGCCCGTCTTGTCACTGCACAGCGTGTCGATGGAACCCAGATTCTGGATGGCGTCGAGACGCTTGACGATCACGCGACCACGGCTCAGGTCGACCGCACCCTTTGCGAGGCACGTGGTCACGATCATGGGCAACATCTCGGGGGTCAGGCCGACCGCCACCGAGAGCGAGAACAAAAGGGCGTCAAGCCAGTTTCCCTTGGTCGCCACGTTGATGAAGAACACGATGGGGACCACGATCACCATGAGGCGGACGAGGAGCATCGACACGTCGCGAATGCCGCGGTCGTACGCGGTCTCCTTGTTGGAGGCATCCAGACGCGCCGCGATGTTTCCCAGCTCGGTCTCCTCGCCAATACGCGCCGCAACACCTACGCCCGTGCCCGAAATGACCGTCGTGCCCAAGAAAGCGAGGTTTGTCGCCTCGAGCGGCGGGACCATGCCGTCCGTCGCGTCAGGGGTCTTCTCGATGGCCTCAGATTCCCCCGTCAGGGCAGACTGCCCCACAAAGAGGTCACGCGCAGCAACGATACGCAGGTCGGCAGGCACGATGTCGCCTGCTGCCAGGTGCACGATATCGCCGACCACCACCTCGTCGAGCGGAATCTCCACGCGGCCCACGCCTTGGCGCTCCACACAGCAGGTAGTCTCGATCGACTCGGCAAGCGCTGCCGCGGCGTCAGCTCCGCGCGTCTCCTGCACAAAGCGCAAAATGACCGAGACAAGCGCCATCAAGGCAATGAGCACCGGCGTGGCGGCGTCCTTCGATCCAGGGGCGGCAAACACCACGTCGGTCATGAGCGACACCACGCCGAGCGCAAGGAGAATCAGCACGAACGGGTCGCCAAACGTCTGCAGAAACCTGAGGACCGCAGGCGTGCGCTGCGTCTCTGCCATGCGATTCTCGCCATGCGCGGCACGCGACGCCTCGACCTCTTCGGCCGTAAGGCCGCTACGGCGCGTCTTGAGTTCGCTGTAAACCCCTTCGACACCAGTCGCTGCAAGATAGGCAAGCCATGTCTGCTCCATGACCCCCGTAGGGTTGGAGCGCACGACCTTGTTCTGGCTCCTCTTGTTCATGAACACTCCCCTCCTGCACCACGCATGCGCGGCGCACCAGCCAAGAGTGCGTCATGAGGGCTCTGTTGTGGGATGGGTGGCAATTAGCTCAGCAGGGCTCCCATGGCGCGGTTGCGTATGCAAGGTTTGCTACTGTCGGCATCCATGGGGCACCTCCTTCTTCGCCGTTTTTTGACAGTGAAATCATACCTTCTGCCACGGGGTAGCGCTAGTCATGTTACGACTTTCAGATAGTAGTGTTACGACTTTATTATTAGTGTTACGATAGGCTGACGTCATTGGGAAAGGAGCACCCATGCATATTCCCGAGAACTACCTCAGCCCCTCCACCTGTGCTGTCACGACCGTTGCCATGGTTCCCATCTGGGTGACGGCCGTCAAGAAGGTCCGCGAAACCGTACCGAAGGAAAAGATGCCCCTCCTCGGCGTCGCAGCTGCCTTCTGCTTCCTGTCCATGATGTTCAACATCCCCCTTCCAGGAGGCACGACCGGGCACGCCGTGTGCGGAACGCTCATCGCCATCCTCTTTGGCCCCTGGGCTGCCGTGCTCGCGGTCAGCATCGCCCTTGCCATCCAAGCCGTCTTCTTTGGGGACGGCGGCATCCTGGCCTTGGGTGCCAACTGCCTGAACATGGCCTTCGTCCTTCCTTTCGTGGGCTACACCATCTACAGCTTCCTCAAGGAGCGCATCCCGGGAGAGCGGGGCGACATCATCGCCGCAGGTATTGGCTCTTACGTAGGGCTCAACGCGGCCGCCCTCTGTGCCGCGCTCGAGTTTGGCATCCAGCCCATCCTCTTCACGGATGCGGCAGGTAACGCACTCTACTGCCCCTATCCCATTTCGGTGGCGGTGCCCTCCATGCTGCTAGGACACCTCACGGTCGCAGGGCTTGCAGAGGCAGGTTTCACGATGGGCATCCTGACGTTCCTGCATAGCTATGCCCCCTCATTCGGCATCTCTGACGCCACCGGGACGGATAACAAGGTGGTTCCCGTCCTCGCACTGGTCGGAGCGCTCATCGCCGCCACGCCACTTGGACTCCTTGCCACTGGTGACGCCTGGGGAGAATGGGGGCTCGAAAACCTCGCCGAGATGGTGGGCTACGAGCCCGCTGGCATGGCAGGTGGTTGGGAATGGAGTTCCCTCATGCCTGACTACGCCATTGGCGGCCTTCCCGAGTGGATTGGGTACATCCTGTCTGCCGTCATCGGCGCTGGTATGCTGATCATCTTTTTTCGACTGTTTGGCAACGCGTCGAAGTCGAGCGTTTCCTTCGACTAACAGAGGGCAATGAGCAGCGAACGAACTGACATTCCGTCCTGGCTCACGCAGAGCCAGGACTACCATCCACAACCTGACCGCGATGCGTTTCTCACCAAGAGCGCACTCGCGGTCTCCTCGGTTCTGTCGCGCCTGCGCCTTGACGACGGCGCCGAGACGCGCCTCTCCCCATCCGCTCCGGTAAAAATCGTCTTTTGTCTTACCTGCATCGTGATGGTGTCACTGTCTCGCAACTACCTGTTTGTGCTGGTCATGCTGGCCGGCGTCCTTTTGCGTGCAATTGCGCTGCCCAAGCACGCACTCTCTCGCGTGGCAGGCACGGCTGCTGGGGCAGCGGGTCTGGCGCTGGCGCTCATGCTTCCTGCATCGCTGCTCGGCCAGCCGCAATCGGCCCTCACCATGGCAGGCAAGGCCTTTGTCTCGACCGGACTTGCCATGGAGATGGCACTTACCACCCCTGCCTCCCAGCTCACGGGAGCGCTGCGCACCTTTGGCGTCCCTAACCTTGTCATCTTGACCATCGATCTCGCCTTGCGCAGCATCGTCCGGCTCGGCGAAGTCGCGCTCGAGGCACTCGATGCCCTCACGCTCCGCAGCGTCGGAAAGAACCACCAGAAGCAGGCCTCCATCGGAGGCGTTGGTGGCGTCGTCCTCGTCAAGGCTGGAGAGGCTGCCCAAGCAACCCACGATGCCATGAGATGCCGTGGGTTCGAGGGAGACTACGACGTCACGTCCCGTCAACGGTTCCGTGCAGTAGACTGGGCATGGATCATCTTGCTGGCGCTTCTCGTTGCGCTGTTCGTCTATCTTCAAGGCCTCATCTGACATGACACACACCCACACCCCGCAAAGCCTGCACCGCGCACATCCCGCCGCCCAGCCCTCCCTCATCGAGCTGCGGGACTTCTGCTATGCCTACGACGAGGTCATCGCCTTGCGCCATGTTGACCTCGACATCGACGCGGGAGACAGCGTCGTGCTCATGGGCGACAACGGATCGGGCAAATCCACGCTGCTCAAGGCATTGGTGGGACTCATCTTTCCCCAACAGGGAACGTATCGTTTTGATGGCAAGGAAGTCAACGAACAGACCATGCGCGACTCTGCCTTTGCCAAGCGCCTGCATCAGCGCATAGGCTTCATCTTCCAAGACAGCGACGCGCAGCTCTTCTGCCCAACGGTCGAGGACGAGATAGCCTTTGGCCCTCGGCAGATGCAGCTTCCGGAGCAGGAAGTGCAAAGACGTGTCGACGACACCTGCGCGCTCCTCGACATCGAGAAGCTTCGCGCGCGTGCGCCCTACAACCTATCGGGCGGCGAGAAGAAGCGCGTCGCCATCGCATGCGTGCTCAGCATGAACCCAGACGTACTCTGCCTCGACGAGCCGCTTGCCGGCTTGGATGCCAAGACCCGCAGCTGGCTCCTCATGTTCCTGCGGCAACTCAAAGGCGCTGGCAAGACGCTCGTCATAGCCACGCATGACCAGTCCTTGGCTGACGAGCTCGCTGACTTCTTTGTCTACGTGGGCGACTTTCACGGCTACGAAGACCGCCCTCACGTCCATATCAACGCATAACGAGTCCCACACTCGGAGATGCAATAAAAGCGGAGATTGCCTGCTCAACACCCTCTTGGGATCATTCCAAGAGGGTGTTGTCCAACATCAATAATTACTACTACTGTGCAAATGCAAACATCAGTTTTACATAAGCACTATGAGCATAGTCAGCATGTTATACTTCAAGCGTGGAAACGGAGGGTGAGGTGCTATGGGAAAACGAATCACTATTCAAGACATCGCTGACGAGCTCGGTCTTTCTCGCAACACGGTATCAAAGGCCCTCAACAACTCTGCAGGACTGGCGGAGGCCACACGCACACGCATCATCCAAAAGGCCATGGAAATGGGCTACAAGCAGTTTGCCTTTGCCCATACCCTTATCGAACAACAGGCCTTGAGTGAACGACTTGCCATTGCAGTAGGCGATAAGCGCGAGATAGCGATGCTCAGCACAATCTATCTCACTTCTCCGCACTTCTCCTCGCTCATGCTTGACGCACTTCAGCGCGAACTCGCCCAGCTTGGCTACACCCTGAACGCCCATCGCGTGACCGAAGACAACATCGCCAACCGCACGCTGCCCATCACGTTCGACCAAAGTCGCGTGGCGGCAATCATCTGTATCGAGATGTTTGACCCCACCTACGACGAGATGCTCTGCAAAATGGACATCCCCATCCTCTTTGTGGACGCGCCGGTACATCCACAGGGAGAGACCCTACCCGCAGACCAGCTCTACATGGAGAACATGACGCAGATCATGAAGCTGGTCAATGACATGACTGAATCTGGCAGGAAGCGCATTGGCTTCATTGGTGACTGGGAGCACTGCCAATCGTTCTACGAGCGATACTGCGCCTACAGGTTAGGCATGTTGAGGGCAAAGGTGGAGGTCGACGAGCGCTTCTGCATCAAGTGCAACTATGAGGATGAGATCGGGATTGAGCTCGCCAAGCTGGACGACCTGCCCGACCTGTTCATATGTGCCAATGACTTCGTCGCGATAGACGCGCTCATGGCTCTCAGGGGACTCGGCTTCGACGTACCAAAAGACGTCGCCCTTGCCGGCTTTGACGACTCCGCCGAGTCGCGCAGGTGCATGCCGCCCCTCACCACCATACACATCCATACCCAGATCATGGCGTATTCAGCCGTACAGTTGCTGACCTCGCGCATCAAGGAGCCGTCGCTCGATTTCCGTCGTGTGTACACCGAAACCGAGCTCATTTACCGGGCCTCGACCATGCAGGTCTAGCTGTCCAAAGGGAGGAACTGAGCGGATGGCAGGCATCTTTTCGTACGAAAGCAAGTTCAGCAAGATCATGTTTCGCATTGCCTATGGGTGCTACCTGAACTTGCTGTGGGCCATCTGCTCGCTTCCCGTGTTCACCGCCGGCGCGGCAACCACGGCGCTCTACGACGTCGCTATGCGCATCGCCGAAGACCGTGAGGGCGACCTGACCCAGCAATTCTTTCGCGCGTTTCGCTCAAACTTCCGCCAAGCAACCACGCTGTGGCTCATCCTGCTCGCCATAGGCATCTTCCTTGGTGCAGACATCTATGTGCTCCTGCACCTGTGCGCTGCGTCGACAGGTGCGATCGCCGTCTTCTGGACCCTCATACTCGCGGTGGTCATCGCCGCTTGCATCGCCTATGCCATCGAGCTCATGTATGTCTTTCCGCTCGTAGCTCGCGTGGAGAACACCAACCGTGCGATGCTTGTGAACTCCCTGCTTATTGGCACGCACTATCTCAACTGCACAATCGTGGTCTTTGCCATCCATTTCGTGATGATGGTGATTGCCATCAGGTTCTTCACGCCAATCCTCCTTCTGGGAGAAGGGCTTTGCGCCGTACTCAGCTCCTACCTCCTCTCCCCCGTCATTCGCGCCTGCGCCACGCAACCAGGCGAAGCCCCTGACCAGGGCATTCAGGGGGATTAGGGATGCAGCTTCCGGAGCACGAGCGTCAGGCTCATCGCGATGCCTTTCGGGCAATGAGCCTCGCCCAGAAGGCGGAGTACATCCTTGCGTACTACAAGCTGCCACTGGTGCTTATCCTTATCGCGGCCATTGCGTTGGGGTCGATGCTGAGGTACCAGCTGACGCACAAAGATCCGCTGCTGTATGTGGGCATGGCCAACGTCTCTGTTGCCGATGACGCGGAGCCCATCCTTGCCGATGAGTTTGTCACCGCGCAAGGGCAAAGCACCCGCGACAAAGAAGTCGTTATCTATCGAGACCTGTATCTGGTGGATCCCGAGCTTTCGAGCGACCACCAACTCTCGTACGCATCGCGCTTGAAGGTGCTCGCCACCATCGATGCGCAGGAGCTCGACGTGGTGCTCATGAGCGGGCAGTCCTACGACCTACTCTCACACAGCGGCTTTCTGCTTGACCTCTCGACCGTCGCCTCGCGCCTGCCCGACGACCTTGCCAAGCTGGTCCGCGAGAATGACGTCATCATCGAGGATAACCAGGTTGAGTTTGACCTTGGTGAGGCCGAGACCTACGAGGCAAAGACCGAACGCGTCGAGAATGCCTTTGAGGTGAGTGGCCTTGGTCCGTTCGTTGGCCTCACCGATGACGTCTACCTCGGCATCATTGGAAACACGCCCCGCCTTGACACCGCGCTTGCCTATCTGGAGCACGTCACGCAGTAACCGTGCAAAAAAAGCTACCCCTCGGAACACGATGGGACTCGCGCCCTGAGGGGTAGCATCCTTTGACATGCGCGGTTTACGAGCAGGTCACCTCATAGGAATGGTCCTTGAGGTTGGCATCGAGCTGTGCCCATGCGTCACCTGCAGTGCGACGGATGCAGAAGGCACCATCCTCGCCACAGCTGACCTCCAAGTCACCTTCCACGTCAAACGCAGGATGCGTGTTGCGCAGCTCCATCAGGCGCAGCAGCTCCTTCACCACCGGACGCTCCACCTCGCGGGCAATCTCGTCCTTGCTGAAGTAGTGACGGTTGATGTTGCGACCTTCCTTGGTATTCTCGAGCAGCTCAAGATCGTTGGCGCCAGCCAAGAGGCCCACGTAGTACACCATGGGGATGCCACGGGCAAACATCTGGATGGCTCGGGCGAGGTCGTAGGCGGCATCATCGTTGCCGAGCGCGCTGTAGTAGGTGGTGTTCACCTGATAGATGTCCAGGTTGTTGTAGGCCTCGGTGTTGTAGATCTTCTTGACGTTGGCACCCTCAGAGAACATCTTCTCCTTGACCCAATCGGTCTGGTCGTCGGGCAGGAGATCCTTCACGTCCACAATGCCCAGGCCGTCATGCGTGTCGAGCGTAGTGAACTGGTGCTTGGGGCTCATCTCCATCCAACGCTTGAGATACTGGCCGTCGCCCGAGTACAAGGCGTGCAGCGTGAGCACCGGCAACGCGAAGTCATAGACCCAATAGCCCATCTCGGACACCTTGAACTGCATGGTGTAGTGCTCATGAATCTCGGGCAGGACCATGATGTCGTCACCCAGAACCTCTTGCATGGCATTGAGCAGGTTGGAGGTGTCAGGCTGCTCGAAGAAGCAGCTGCCACCCGCACGCTTGCAGGCGTAGGCAAAGGCATCCAGGCGGATGATGGAGGCACCGTTTTCCGCCATGTTCTCGAGCGTCTCGCGGAAGAAGCGCTGGGCACGCTCGCTCTTGACGTTGATGTCAATCTGCTCCTCGCCAAAGGTGCACCACACCTTCTCGGTGGTGCCGTCGGCAAACTCGGCCTCCACGTAGGGAGCGCGCGGCTTGCGCTTGTAGATGGCATCGACCTGCTCGTCGGTGGGAAATCCCCCCTCAGCCGCCCAGAAGTCCTTGTAGCGGATGAAGAAGTCCGCAAACTCGGAGTCGTCCTTCTTGGCCAGGAAGTCCTGGAAATAGGGGGACTGGCGCGAGATGTGGTTGATCATGAAGTCAAACATGAGGTAGCGGTCTTCGCCAATGGCCTTGACGTCGTCCCACGTGCCAAAGTCGGGGTCGACGATGTCGTAGCGCATCGGGGCAAAGCCACGGTCTGCGCTTGACGGGAAGAACGGAAGGATGTGCACGCCGCCCACGGCGGAGCCAAGGTGCGTGTCCAAGACCTCCTTGAGGTCAGACAGGTTCTCTCCCAGGCTGTCGGCGTAGGTGATGAGCATGCACTTGTTGTTGAGCTTCATGGGTCTCCTCTCAAGAGTGGTTTCCCTTACAAAAAGCGCCCTGCCCTCATAGGGCAGGGCGCCGAGGAAAGAAAGGGGCGTCTTCTTGGCAATCTGCCCGTGTGATGCCTCTTAGAAGTCGTACTCCTTGCAGACCGGCTCGTTGGCGGCAACGGAAGCCTCGTCGTACCAGATGAGGTTGTTGCTCGTGGCCTTGTCAAAGAGCTGGATGAGGTCAGGCTGGGTGTTGAACTTGACGGTGGCACCCATCGACACGTCGGCGTCAAGGCCAACGGTCGGGACGACCATGACGACCTCGTCCTCGTTGGAGCGGGCGTGGATGTTGTACTCGGAACCCATCATCTCGGAAACCTCGACGACGGCGGAGAGCTCGCCCTCGCCCACGGAGATGTGCTGCGGACGGATGCCGGCAACGATGTCGCAGGGCTGCTGGTTGTTCTGCTTGAGGGCCTTCTGCTGGAAGTCGCTCAGCTTGAACTTAACGCCACGGATCTCGGCGTAGTAGACGCCGTCCTCAAGCAGCAGCTTGCAGTTGTCAAAGAAGTTCATGACAGGCATGCCAATGAAGCCGGCGACGAACAGGTTGACGGGCTTGTTGAAGACCTCGACGGGGGTGCCGATCTGGTTGACATAGCCATCCTTCATGATGACGATGCGGTCACCCAGCGTCATGGCCTCGGTCTGGTCATGCGTGACGTAGATGAACGTGGTGTTGATGCGCTGGCGGAGCTTGATGATCTCGGCGCGCATCTGGTTGCGGAGCTTGGCGTCCAGG
>CADBRX010000156.1 GCA_902797175.1 uncultured Coriobacteriaceae bacterium
CACCATCGGCGGCATCTTCGCCATCGACGAGACCGTCTGCGAGCACGTGCTCAACTGCGGCATGAACCACCCGGCCATCCTGGGCGCGCCCATCCTCCACTCCTTCGCCCAGAAGACCGGCAAGCCCGCCTATGCCGTCAACCAGCCCGACACCGACGAGCTCGATGACGTCGCGCGCATCACGGGCTACCCCGGCGTCTACCGCAAGAGCCACGTCCACTGCCTCAACCAGAAGGAGTGCGCCATCCGCTACGCGGCCAGCATCGGCAAGTCGTACGAGGACATCAACGTCATCGTCGCGCACGTGGGTGGCGGCCTCTCCGTCGCGGCGCACCGCCAGGGTCGCATGGTCGACACCAACGACGTGCTCGAGGGGTCGGGCCCCTTCGCCCCCAACCGTTCCGGTGACGTGCCCCTCAAGCCCGTCGTCGCCCTCGCCTTCTCGGGCGAGCACGACAAGAAGGAGATCATGAACGTCATCGGCAAGACGGGCGGCCTCCTCGGCCTCGTTGGGACCGATGACGCCATCGCCATCAACGAGCGCATCGCGGCGGGCGACGAGTGGGCCAAGGTGGTCTACGAGGCCATGGCATACCAGACCGCCAAGGCGATTGGCGCGTTTGCCGCCACGCTCAAGGGCAAGGTTGACGGCATCATCCTCACCGGTGGCGTCTCCAACGACAACGGCTTCGTCGCCTACATCGAGGAGCGCGTGGGCTGGATCGCCCCGGTGGTGGCCTACGGCGGCGACTTCGAGATGGAGGGTTCCGCCTCTGGTGCCATCCGCGCCCTCGAGGGTACCGAGGAGGTCATGACCTACACCGGCGAGCCCTCCTGGAAGGGCTTTGCGATGGAAGGTGCCTTCGCCGACGTCGAGGCCTAGCGCCAAAGCGCCAACTCGAAGGGGACGCCCCTGTAGCCGTCTTGAAGAGATGCAAAGGGCGTCCCTTTCGAGTCTTGATAAGCTCCATTCCCATGAAAGGCCCAGCATGTTCAAGAACTTCCATTACGCCTACGCCATCGTGGCGAGCTGCATCGTGATCACGTGCCTGCCCTGCGCGCTGGCGCTCTCCTGCGCGGGCATCTTCTTCACGCCCGTCTCGGAGTACTTTGGTGTACCCCGCGCCTCCTTTACCCTGTACTTCTCCATCGTCAACGTCATGATGATGCTGACGCTCCCCATGGCCGGAAACCACCTGAGCAAACTCGACGCCCGCAAGGTACTCTCGGGCGCCACCCTGCTCGTGGGCCTTGGCCTTCTGGGCATGAGCTTCGGCAACTCCATGCCCTGGTTCTACGTGTGCGGCGCGATTATCGGCGTGGGAATCGCGCCCCTCATCTACCTTGCGGTGCCCACGCTCATCAACGCCTGGTGCGTCAAGAACGTCGGCTTCTTCGTGGGTCTGTGCATGGCGTTCACGGGCATCGGCGGCGTCATCTTCAACCCCATCGGCACATCCCTCATCCAGAGCGGTCCCGAGGGCTGGAGGCTGGCCTATCGCGTCTTTGGCATCATCACCCTCGTGGGAACCCTGCCCTTCACGCTCTTTGTGATCCGCTCCAAGCCCGAGGACAAGGGCCTGCTTCCCTTTGGTGCCGAGGAAACGGCCGGCCAGGAGGGTGCCCCTGCAGCGACTCCCGCTGAGGGCGTTCCCGCATCGGTCGCCATGAAGACCCCGGCGTTCTTTGCCCTTGCTGTCTTCTGCGGCATCATTACGCTCAACCAGACGATCTATCAGTTCCTCGCGAGCTACGCGACCTCCTTTGCGGACACGATTCCCGCTATCGCCGCGGCCTCGGGCGTCGTGGCTAGTGCCGCCATGGCGGGGCAGGCCATCGGCAAGGTCGTACTGGGCATCATCAACGACCGCTCCCTGCGCCTGGGAATCTTCTTTGGCCTGGGTTGCGGAGTGGCCGGCGTGCTGCTCATGTGGTTCTTCCCCTCCCCCCTGGCCCTGCTTCTCGTCGGCGCCTTCCTCTTTGGCGTGGTCTATGCCATGACCACGGTCCAGACACCGCTCTTGGTGCGCAGCGTCTTTGGATCGGCCGATTACACCAACATCTATTCGCGCATCTCCATGGTCGGCTCGCTCATGAGCGCCATCGCCGCCGTCTTCTGGAGCTTCGTCATCGACTCCCCCGGCGGATTCCCGCTCATGTTCATTGGCGGCCTGATCTGCATGGCAATCTGCCTGGTGACCAGCCTCTTTGCGCTGGGGCAGAAGGTCAAAGGATAACGTCTACCGTCAAGGTCCTCTCTGCGCCTCATGTCTCATGGCATGGGGCGCTTTTCTATGCCCAACTTTATATGCGAACATTGAGCGTACGTGTTGTTTGCTAAGTTGGTAGGCAAAACAAAAATAGGAGGTGCGATGAGGCAAACGTACGAAAGAGATGGCGCCTGTGCATTTTTGATTTCTCGCAGCCTCGCGCTGCTGGCGCTTATCCTGCTTGTTTCTTTCTGCTGCGCCTGTTCCGAAGACGACGTCTGGATCCCACCGCGTGACGTTCCCGCACCCTACTATGACACCCGCTTCTTTTCGTGGAACGACGGGCGCTGCTCCTACGAGTCGGGAAACCGATCGTCCGCCAAGACGGGGGTCGACGTATCCGAATACCAGGGCGCCATTGACTGGGACGCCGTCGCGGCGGATGGCATAGACTTCGCCATCGTCCGAATCGGCTATCGTGGAACGACCGAAGGCGGCCTCTTCACTGACCCGCTGTTCACCCAAAACGTCAGCAAGGCGCAGGCCGCAGGAATCGAGTGCGGCGCGTACTTCTTCTCGCAGGCAACCACCGTCGAGGAGGCGCTTGAGGAGGCGGCCTACGTCCTCGACCTGCTGGGAGGAATCGGGCTTGAGTATCCCGTCGTCTTTGACTACGAGGTGGGAGGCAGCTCGCGCGCGGCCAATTTGAGCCAACAGGACGCCACCGAAATCGCCCGTGCCTTCTGCGACGCGATCCGTACCGGAGGGTATGAGGCCATGCTGTATGGCAACAGATACGACCTGCAGAGGTTCGACCTCGACAGCCTCTCCGACCTCGAGCTTTGGTTTGCCGAGTATGGAAGCTACCCAACCTACGAGAGCAAGTTCGTCATCTGGCAGTACGACAACGAGGGCGTCGTGGAGGGCATCAGTTCGGGGGTCGACCTCAACCTCGACTTGACATCGGCCCTCTAGTGCTAACCACACAAAAGGGTGGGACCCCTTTGTGTGGTTACGAGATTAGGGCAGCGCATCCCTAATACTGCGCCTTGCGCTTGCGGCGCTTGCGCGGCGGCAGCTCGTGCCAGTGGTCGATGACCGCCCGGAAGTCCACGCTGTCCGCGTCGAAGGTGTCGCAGGGGCAGAGGTGGATGATGCCCCTGAACTCATGCAGGCGCGCGTGTTCCCACTGCATGCCGCGATCGGTGAGGGCATACTCGGCCGCCGCATCAAAGCCTGCGAGCGTCTCCTTGCCAAACGCGTGGTCGTGATGGCCCGTATAGAAGCGCGCAAAGGGCAGGCCCTGCATCTTGGCGAGCGTCTTACGCCAGTCACCGATGGTGAGCGACTCGTCAAAGAAGAGGCACATGATGGGTGTGACCGCGTCGCCGGAAAGCAGGGTGCCCAGGTCCTCGACGAGGTAGCCCACGGACCCCGGCGTGTGTCCGGGAAGCCCAACGCAGCGCACCGTGCGCCCCCCAAGGTCGAAGACGTCCCCATCCGCCACGGCGACCTCATGTGGACGAGCGCCGTCACGCAGGGCAAAGGGAGCTTCTGCCCCCACGACGCCCTCCTCGACTACCTGATTCAGGATGCGCGTTGAGTGGTCCTCGACGAGCTCCCAGCACCGATCCCCGCCATCCAGCGGCGAGAGGTACGCCTCGTCAAACCAGTACGCTCCGGACAGATGGTCGTCATGGCCGTGCGTGAGCACAACCGTGACGGGAAGGTCGGTCAGCTCGCGCACGCAGGCACCGAGGTCGCCGATGCCCCCGCACGA
Source organism: uncultured Coriobacteriaceae bacterium (assembly GCA_902797175.1). Classification (GTDB taxonomy): domain Bacteria; phylum Actinomycetota; class Coriobacteriia; order Coriobacteriales; family Atopobiaceae; genus UBA1367. The sequence continues at coordinate 3,991 of CADBRX010000156.1, forward strand.
GTCGACGAGCAGGGATCGCTCGTCACCACATACGAGATAGGCGTGGTTTCCCAGCACGTCGACGATCATATGCAGCCCGTCGGCGATTTCGCTTGTTCTGAACAGGTCCATCATGTCCTCCAAAGAAAAGGCCGCCAGGCGCGAGCGCCCAGCGGCCGAAGGGGTCGATTCGTCACACGAAACTAGTGCATCTCGGGCGCGGGATCGTTGCAGAGCTTGCGCGCGAGGTTCTCAACCGGCTGGTTGAGCAGGAAGGTCACGATGAAGCAGCAGATCCACACCGGGATGATGTTCTGAAGGAAGCCAAAGATGGAGGCAATGAAGGGGGCGCCGCCAAGGACGCACGCATCGAGGGTGCCCACCAGGTAGCACAGGATGACGGAGTAGATGGTGTTGATGTAGACATTGACCAGCAGGCCGAACTTGAGGCCATCGGAGGGCTTGGCAAACTTCATGGCCCACTTGACGCCGTTCTCGGGGATGGAGGGGATCATGCCGATGATGGTGGCCACGCACCACGAGAACACGAAGTTGATGAAGAACATGGGCCAGATCCAGCCCTTGGAGGCGTCGGCGGTCTTGAAGACGTAGAGGGCGAGATACTCGCAGAGGACGCAGAGCACGAGCGCGACGCAGGTGTTGAGAATGGCCGCCTTGACAAAGCGGGTAGAGGTCTTCATGGGCATGGGAAGACTCCCTTCTAGTCAAATCCATCAGAACGTACAAAGCCTAAACTCACCGCCCCAGGCAATCCATGTGCCAGGAGCAAGAAATCTCTGCAAATACCAATCAAACTTTGTACGGTTGCCTAACACGGGGCCTATTGCTTGGGACCGATCATGCGGCTGAACACATCGACGACATAGCCGGCGTACCACACGCCTGCCAGCATGGCGATACCCACCTGGATGGGCATGCTGCCAAGGTTGGCAAAGCCAAGCGGTCCCATGACGGTGAGGCCGACGGCCCAGCCAGAGAGCACCGCGGGAAGGAAGAAGACCTTCTCGAGCCTCGTGCACAGAAGCACAGCCAGAAAGCCGAGCACGGCAAGGGTGATGAAGGTGTTGCCATCCCCCGGGAACGGCAGGTTCTCCATGAGCCAGATGGCGCAGACCGCCATGAGGTCGGAGAGAAGGAAGCCCAGCGACATGGGAAGGCCCAGCTCGACCTTGTTGCCTGCCGTCACGTAGATGCCTGCGCAGATGAGCGCCACGGCGCCGCAGGAGATGCCCAGGTGCCCCGAGACCACCGCCCAGATGGGTGGCAAGAGCCCGATTGAGATGGCCAGCGCAAGTCTTGGATCCTTGATCATGTTCTTCCTTCCTCATGCAGGGCGGCGGGAGGTACGTCCCGCCGCCCAATAGGTCAATCAGATGCCGCCGTTAGTCGTCGAAGCCCTGGAAGACGGGGACGCCCGTATAGGTCTTGGGCTCCTCCTCGCCGTCAAGCACGCGGATGGCGCCCGCGGCCATGGCCTCGAGCTCGAACTCGCCAGGGTAGGCCGAGACGGGCGCGATCCAGCCACAGTTGTCCTCGATGCTCTTGACGAGGCCCTCGTTGTGGACCATGCCACCTCCGAGCAGGATGCCGTCGACCTTGCCGCCCAGGACGGTCGCCATGGAGCCGATGTACTTGTTGATCTGGTACAGCATGGCGTCCCAGGCGCGCGCGGCCGCCTTGTCGCCCGCGGCGGCGCGGTCGCAGACCTCGATGGCGTCGGAGGTGCCGAGCAGGTCGACGAAGCCACCGGTCTTCATGCACATGCCGCGGACCTCCTTGATGGAGTGCCCGGCCTCGAGGTAGTTGAGGACCTCGGCCAC
>CADBRX010000157.1 GCA_902797175.1 uncultured Coriobacteriaceae bacterium
CTCCTGCAGCCAGGTGTAGAACGTGGTGATGTCGGGAGTGACCGTCTCAACGTTGACGCGCTCGGTGGAGAAGATGATCGCGTTCTGACGCTGGTAGACGGGAATCTCGCATGCCCAGTCGATAACGATGTCGAGGCAGGCCTTGTAGATCTGCTTGCGGTACTCCTGGTCGGTGGACGCACGCGCCTCGAGGATGAGCTTGTCGAGCTCGGGGTCGGCGATGCAGTAGTCGTAGTTGGAGCCGCCCTGGTTGACGCCACCATTGGGGTTCTTGCCAGGACCGGAGGCCTTCTCGGAATTCTCGACGTCGGAGTAGTAGATCTGGGTCATGTCGGGGTCGATGGTAGCGCCCCAAGCGGCGCACCAGATCTCGCCCTGGATAGCCGAGAGGGCATCCCAGAGGTCGGAGGAGTTGGAAAGGTCGTTCACGATGAGGTTGATGCCGATCTCGGCAAAGGCGTTCTTGGCCTCGGTGAGGATCATGAACGAGGGGTGATCGCCCGAGCCGTCGGCGGGGATCATAGCCGTGTACTCGAGCTTGGCTCCCTCGGGAGCCGCGGTAGCCTTGCCGTTCTCCACGGTGTAGCCGGCCGCCTCCAGGAAGCCCAGCGCAGCCTGCTTGGCGGCGGCGTACTTGTCGTCGGCGCTCATGTCAGAGGTGTAGATGTCGTTGCCGTTGACGTCGACGGAGAAGGCCACCTTGTAGCCGTCGTCGGTGGCGTGCGGCGCGGCCCACGAGGTGTTGGAGATCGGGTAGTTGATGACCTCGGCCGCATCGCCGTAGTAGGAGTCGATGGCGACGTCACGGTAGACGGCGAGAATGGTCGCGAGGGCCTTGCGGAGGTTCTTCGAGGCATCAGAGGCAGGGTCGCCCGCAACGCTCACGTTGATGGCGTTGATGCCGATGTAGCCGTAGCCCAGGTTGTCGACCGTGGAGGTGGTGATGACCGAGCCGGAGATGTCACCGCCGTTTGCCTCGGCAATCTCGGCCGCCTTGTCCTTGGAGTAGGACGGGTCGGTCACATCGATGGTGCCGGTGACGACGCCGTTGAGCTTGTCGACCTCCTGGACCTCACGGAACTGGAGGTACTTGATCTTGGGCGTGCCCTTGAAGTAGGACTCGTTGGCCTCGAAGTTCACAACGCCGTTCTCGAACTTGACGAACTTGTAAGGGCCAGCGCCCAGAGGCTGGCTGATCTTGGCGCGGACGCTCGTGAGGTCGCCCTTGGGGAAGCCGAAGTTGTCGGTGCCATTGAAGGCGGCCTTGTCACCGTAGTAGTGGAGCGGCGCGATCTCGAAGCCCAGCTGGTAGATGAGGTTGGCATCGACCTGCGTGGCGGTGATGCGGCAGCTGTAGTCGCCGGTCTTCTCGATGCCCGAGATGCTGGCGGCAGAGTCGCCGGTCTGGACGCCCACGGAGTACTCGTCCCAGTCCTCAAAGACGTCAGCAATGGAGCTGCCGGCAGTCTCGGTGCCCACGAGGGTAACGATGTCGTTTTCGTAGCCCTCCATCATCTTGGCGCCAAAGTCCTCGATGGTGGCGCCGGCAGGAAGCTCGAAGCCCCAGTTAGCTGCGCAAGCCTCGACAGGGTCGCCCTCGGCGTTGTAGCCGTTGGCGATGCAGTAGTCCACGATCTCCTGGGCGATGGCCTCAGAGGCCTTCTTGGCGTTGGCCCAGAACTTGGTCTGCTGCTCCTCGGTCCAGTTGGAGAAGTCGGTGTTGTCCTGGCCGGCAGCGATGATGAGGCTCGCCAGCGTGCTCATGCCCGCACGGTACTCCTCCATGCCCTTGACCGGCATGGAGAACAGGGTGGCGGAGCCATCGTAGGTGGGGTCGCAGCGGACGTAGGCGCTGAAGAGGTAGTCGTCGATGGTCAGCTTCTCGCCATCGGAGAAGGTGAGGTCGTCACGCAGGGTGATGTCATAGGTGACGGTGCCGTCGGAGTTCTCGGTGACCGTGATGTCCGCAGGCCCGTTGTAGGTGTAGTTGGTTCCGTTGTACTCGTAGGACTCGCCCTCGATGCCCTTGTAGACGACCTCGCCCAGACGGGTCGTGGGGAAGAGAGTGAGCTGCGTCATGGCCTGGACGTCCTGGTCATAGGCAGTCTCGGCAAAGAACGGCGAGAACTTGCTGTTGAAAGGCGAGTATCCGACGACGAGCGGGGTGTCAGACGCACCGCCCTCTCCGCCACCGGCGTTGCCGCCGTTGCCACAGGCGCTCAGGATCCCGAGCATACTGGTGGCGCCGCAAGCCTTCAGGAAGTCCCTACGAGTCAAGCTGTTCATTTTTCTAATCTCTCCTTTTGCCTTCCGACATGACAGGGCACGTTGAAACACAATGCGCCTAAGTTATTTAGTTTACTTATGTCAGGCCAAGATGAAAGGAGATTTGAGAAATTATTTGTATATATATTTGATAATACGTGTTAAGACGTTTTAGTGATTTGACTCTTAATGCGCGTTGTTTGCCGTTAACTCAGCAGCTCTGAACGGTAAGAACGCGTCTGCAGAAGGACACGAAGCCTCCCTTCCGCCGAATCCGACAAAAACCAGCTGGGAAAAGTCAGATTGGGCGGAGGTGGATGCGTGGGTCCGCGCACCCCTCCCCCGCTGCGGGCATCTTGCGCTACGACGTGAACGTGAGCTCCGTCGCACGGCGACGCAGCAGCCACAGGGAGGAGCTGCATACGAGCATGCATGCCACGAACACGGCAGCAGCCCAAGAGAGGGGCTCGCCCTGCACGAGGGACGTGACGGCGCAGGCAACCTCACCCAGGGCGCTCACGCCCGCGAGCAGCGCGCCAAAGACGAGGCGCGGCCTGAGGCCCAAGACGTTGGAGACATACACGTAGTCGCGCAGGTCCATCCCCTCACGCGTGATCTTTGCCAGACAGACGGCCACCAACGCAGTCGCGACCAACGCCGCGGCATAGGGCACGAGGGCAAGCGCCGCAAAGCCGGAAGCGGGAAGGGGCACAAACCCCGCGCAAACCAGACAGGCAAAGGCTATGCCGAGGAGGGCCCATGCAGCCCTGAGGAAGGCCCGCCGCTCGGCCTGATCGGCCCAGCGCCACAGCCTCCCCTGATACTGGTAGGTCCCGTCCTCGGCAAGCTGGTAGTCGTCGAGGTGCTCCCGCTTCCTCCCGCTCATTCGATGCCTGTGAGGTCGTATTCCGCAAGCCAGCTACGGGCCTTCCCGCAGATGTCGCGCAGGCACCCCTCGTCAAAGGGGCTCTTCAGGCCCGCACGGTCAAGCAGCTCGGTAAAGGTGAGCGAGCCTCCCAGGCGCGTGTAGGCCATGTAGTGCTCCCAGGCGTCCTTCTGGTCCTCCTGAATCATGGCCCAGAACTCGAGCGCCACCGTCTGCGCAAAGCAGTAGTCCACGTAGTAGAACGGCACCTCGTAGATGTGCGACTGGCGCTGCCACCCCTCGCCATCGGCATAGAACGGGATGTCCCCGTCGAGGCGAATCCACGGCATGTAGGTGCCCATGAGCTCTCGCCAGGTGGCGTGGCGCTCGGCAGGCGTCAGCTCCGGCCGCTCGTACATGAGGTGCTGGAAATGGTCGACCATGGTTCCGTACGGAATGAAGGTCACGGCGCCCGTCAGGTGGCTGTAGAGATACTTGCGCGTGTCGGGACCAAAGAAGCCCTCGCACCACGGCCAGGCAAAGAACTCCATCGACATGGAATGGACCTCACAGGCCTCCGACGTCGGCCACGTGTAGGAGGAAGGCGTGCGGCCGCAGTTGAGGTAGCACTCGAAGGCGTGGCCTGCCTCGTGCGTGATGACCTCCACGTCACCCTGCGTGCCATTGAAGTTGGCAAAGATGAAGGGAAGCTCGTAGAGGGCCAGGTCGGTGCAGTAGCCGCCGCCCTCCTTGCCCTCGGTGGAGAGCACGTCCATGAGCTCGCAGTCGAGCATCGTGCGGAAGAACTCGCTGGTCTCGGGCGAAAGCTCGTCATAGAAGCGCTTGCCCTGCGCCAGGATGTCCTCAGGGGTGCCCTGGGGCTTGGGATTGCCCGAACGGAACAGGAGCTGGGCGTCGGAGAAGCTCAAGGGATAGCTCATGCCCAGGCGCGCCGCCTGGTCCCTATAGATTTCCTCGCAGAGGGGAACCACGTACGCCACCACCGCGTCGCGGAACCGCTCGATGTCCTCTTTCCCATAGCAGTTTCGCTGCATACGGTCGTAGCCAAGGGGAAGGTAGTTATCATGCCCCAGCTTTCTTCCCATGGTGTCGCGCAGGTGGACCAGCTCGTCATAGATGCGGTCGAGCTCGGCCTGCTGCCCCTTGTACCAGGCGCCCTCCGCCTTCCAGGCAGCGAGCCTGCGCGCGTCGTCCGCGTCGTTCTTGAAGGGGGTGAGCTGCGAGAGCGTGTAGGTGCCACCCTCAAAGGGAATCTGCGCCGAGGCGATGAGCTTGGCGTATGCGGTGGTGAGCTTGTTCTCCCGCTGCATCTCGCCCACGATGGCCTCAGAGAACGAGCGCTCCTCGATCTCGGCGTTCACAAACATGAGGTCGCCGTATTCGCGCGCGAAGTCCGCGCGGAACGGGCTTTGCAGCATCGCCTTGGTCCACTCGTTCTCAAAGCCCATGATCTGGGGCATCGACTCGTCCCAGAAGTCACGTTCCCCCTGGTAGAAGTCATCGCGGGTATCGATCGAGTGACGGATGAAGGAAATCTGGTCGAGCGTCGAGACCTGGCGGTGCAGGCGCTCGTGGCCTAGGAACGCCTCGCGCGCCGACGCGTAATCGGGAGCCTCTACCAGCTGCCTGGTCAGGTCCTTGATCTGGTTTTCCACGGCCTTGAGGTCAGGCCTCTCATACGGCATGTCCTTGAACTTGATGCGCTCCATGCGTTCTTATCCTCCGATGGTTAGGTGGTTCGAAACTTGATAGATTGCAGCTTAATTGAGCGCCCGCGAGGAAGCCATTCCTCCACGGACGCTCCATCGAAGGCGTCTTACTCTGCTGGCGTGGATGGCGCCTGACCCTCGGCGCCTCCCTTGCCGCGGCCGCCACGCCGGCGGCGGCGACGCTTGGGAGCACCTGCCTCGGCCTCGGCCTCGGCCTTTGCCTGCTGCCGCGGCGCCGGTGCCTGCGGCGCGCGCTCCCCGCCGTGGTCGCCCGGCCTGCGGCGCGGACGCTTTGGGGCTGTCTTGGCTTCAGCCTCTGCGTGGCGTGCGGGAGCGGCTTGCTGCTGGGTCGCTTCGGACGTGTGGTGCCTACGACGTCGAGGGGTCTTTGCCTGGGCGGACGTCGGTGTCTTGGGCTGCTCCTCCTCGGCGGCATGAGTCCTGCGTGACGCGCGCTGGGGTGCCTTGGGCGTGGGGGTCTCCGTGGCTGCCGCCTCGTCCGCCGCGCCACGCTTCTTGCGACGGCGCCTCGTGCGCGTCGCCGCCGGCTTCTCTGCCTGCGCATCCTGGGAGGCGGAGTCGTTGTCGGCCTGGGCCGCGGCAGGGGCGCTGCTGCGACGACGGCGCGAGCGCGGGGCCTCGACGAAGATGTCGGACGTATCTGGCGCCTCCTCGGGGACGAGGCCCATCTCTCGGTCGAGCTCGGCGAGGGCGAGCTGGACCTCCGGGGTCGCCAGGCGCTCGAGCGCCGCACGTGGCGCGGTGTCGGGACGGCAGGGGCAGTTCAGCTCCTCGGACTTCTTGACCGCCGCCTCGGAGGCCTCCATGTCGGCAAGGGCCACGCGGACGATCTTTCCGTTCTCCAGGCGCAGCGTCAGCTGCTCCTTGGGGGTGTCGTACTCCACGATCTTTCCCTTGCCGAGCGGCGTCTCGATCACGGCGTTACGCTTGGGGGCACGGCCCTTAAAGTCGCGGTATGCCTCGAACTCGTAGCGCAGGCAGCACATGAGGCGCCCGCACGCCCCGCTGATCTTGGTGGAGTTGAGGGGCAGGTCCTGCTCCTTGGCCATGCGGATGGACACCGGCTCGAACTGGTGGCCAAAGCGCGCGCAGCACAGCTCCTGACCGCAGTGGGCAAAGCCGCCGATGATGGCAGCCTCCTCGCGCACGCCAATCTGGCGCATGTCGATGCGCTCGTGCAGCTCGCGCGCCATGTCGCGCACGAGCTGGCGGAAGTCGACGCGCTCCTCAGCCGAGAAGTAGCACACGACGCGCTCGCCGCCAAACAGATACTCGACGCCCACAGGCTTCATGTCCAGCCCGGAGCGCGACACGAGCTGGCGGAAGGTCGGCATGGCATCGTCGCCACGCTCGGCCAAGACGTCGGCCCGATCGAGGTCCTCGTCGGTGGCGATGCGCAGGACGGGCTTGAGCTCGGCATCGCCGCACATGGCCTTGCGCTCCTCCTCCGTGACCTCGATCGCATCGGATGTGACGATGCCGATCTCGGTGCCCCGCTCGGTCGAGCAGATCACGTGGTCGGCCTCGACGGCACCCGTATCCTGAGGGTCAAACCACAGGTCGCGGGCAGCATATTTGAACTTCACCGGAATGACGGTGGGCATGAGAGTGCCTCCTTGACACAAAGCAGCATGGTCTCTATGACTAGCTGGGGAGTTACGTTGTGGGCCAGGTCGTCCGCTGCGGACCGCACGTGGTCGAGTGCGTCAAGCACCCCCTTCGAGCAGGTGTGGGAGGCGATGCGGTCCACCACGTCCGAGACGTCCTCGTTCACGATGGGCTCATCAACCCCCTCGCAGCGCAGCAGCACGTCGCGCAGGAGCGACTCTGCGGCCGCCAACGCCTCCATCATACCCGAACGCTCGCGCGCGGTTAGCTCGCGCTTGTTGGCGTCTTCAATCTTCCTCATGGCAGAGGATGCCAGGAAGTCGGCGTTCTCCCCCACGGCCGCCTCCTGCGCCACCTTGAGGTCTGCGAGCGGGGCCTTCACCGCCGCGACCAGGTCACGCGCGGAGCAGAGCACGTCCCACGTGTCGCCCCGCTCGAGCTGCGAGACGGCGCGGACCATGAGGCGGCGCACCTGGCGGCGCTCGGGTGAGGCTAGAAACTCCGCCGCACGCTCGGGCGTGCCGGCAACGGCCAAGGCGATGCGCGCCTCGGCACCGGCAAGCCCGCTTGCCATCTCGACCGAGCGCTCTGCCGCGCCAGACGACACCACGCGGAAGGGAACCTGTTGGCAGCGCGAGGCGATGGTGGGCATGACGGCAGCGGCGGTACGGGCAATGAGGATGAAGATGACGCCCTCGGGCGGCTCCTCTATGGTCTTGAGCAGCGCGTTGGCCGCGGTGCCGCGGAGCAGCCCGACCTCCTCGAGGATGTAGACCTTGGCATGCGAGCGCACGGGCGCGAGCGAGACGTCGGCTATGAGCTCGCGCACCTGCGAGACGAGGTAGCCCGTGGCGCTCGCAGGTCGCAGAACGTGCACGTCAGGATGGGTACCGTGCTTGACGCGAATGCATTCGTCGCAGGTGTCGTCACCGCCATGGGGACACATCACGCACTCTGCCAGGGCGCGCGCCGTCTCGGTCTTTCCCGCCCCCGGTGCGCCCAGAAAGAGGTAGGCGTGGCTGAGCTTTCCCTCCGTGACCGCGGTCGAGAGGAGGTCGCGCACACGCGGCTGGGCAGACAGGAACTCGAGCGCGGGGGGAACGTTGCTGGGCGTTCTAGGCATCCTGGGCATCCTCGCTGAGCGAAAGGGCGATGTCCGCCATCACCCGCTCCAGGTCCGCCTGACGCGAGAGGAAGGATGCCACGTCGAGCGAATTAAGCATCGGGAGGGCGAGAGAGAGCGTCTCGACGAGGCGGCCGAAGACCTGCTCGGGCGTCCCGTCGGCGTCTACCAGAAGGATGCGGTCGGGCTCAAGCTCTGCCGCACGGACGTAGCCCTCCCTCACGCGCCTCTGGAACTCGACCCCCTCGGCCTCGAGCCGGTCGGCGCCACCCCTTGTCGCGCGCTGGAGGGCGACCTCGACGTCAAGGTCAAAGACGATGGTGACGTCAGGCACAAAGCCGCAGCTCCCCAGCTCGTTTGCCGTGCGAACCACGTCTTCGCTGAGTCCGCGCGCCGCCGCCTGGTAGGCAAAGGTCGAATCGAAGTAGCGGTCGCAGAGCACGACGGAATCCGTCTTGAGCGCCGGCTCGATCACCTGGCGCACCAGCTGCGCGCGCGACGCCTCATACAGGAGAAGCTCCGCCTCGGGCCGCATCTCCATGTTCTGAGGATCCAGAAGCAGGGCGCGGATCTTCTCCGAGATGGCCGTTCCGCCGGGCTCACGCAGGCACACGCAGTTTGCCCCAAGCTCCCGAAGCGCAGCAACGATAAGCTTTATCTGCGTCGACTTTCCGCAACCATCGATCCCCTCAAACGTGACAAAGGTACCCATGGGTGACTCCTCCTCTCGCAGCGCCAAGGCGCTACGAGGACTTTCTTGTCGTGCGCCGAGAACGGCCACTGCCCCTGCCGCGCGGCGCCGCCTTCTTCTTTTCCTTGCTCGGGCAGTTCATGTTCACGCAGAGCTTCCACGGACCACGCGCCGTGGTGACCTCGACCATGGGCGCGCCGCAGTCCGGGCAGGTCTCGCCCGTGGCATGCAGCTCGCCACGCTGGGGAAGCGGATAGCTCGTGCCGCAATCGTCATAGTTGGTGCAGCGAATGAAGCGCTTGCCCGACCGCTCGCTCTTGTGGGCAACCAGGTCTCCGTGACGTCCTGCGGCGGCGCAGGCCGCGCACTCCCCCACCACCAGGTCCGGCTCGGCGTTGGTTGGGCACGCCGGGTTCACGCACATCTCGTAAGCCTTGGCTCGGAACGGCTTGCACTTGATGCGCGGAGCCCCGCACTGCGGGCACACACCCGCCTCGCCCTCGATGGGCTCGATCTTGACGTTTGAGGGCACGGGATAGGTGACGTCGCAATCGGGCCACCCCATGCAGCCGATGAAGCTCCCCCTCGTCTTTGCGGAGGTCTTCATCACGAGGTCCTTGCCGCACTTGGGGCACACGCCCACCTTGGCGTCTGCCGTCACGGCGTCGGCGATGGCCGCACCCAGGTCGTCTTTGTGCTCGATGAGGTCGTCCATCATGGACGCCAGCAGCGCCCGGGAGTGCATGACCACCTGTGCCTGGGACTCCGAGCCCTCGGACACCTTGGTCATGTCGCCCTCGAGCTCGGCCGTCATGTCGGGCGAGGTGATGTGCGGGGCGTACTGCGTCAGCGCGTCGATCACCGCCATGCCCAGCTGGCTCGGCTCGATGGGGTCGTTCTTGAGGTACTTGACGTCGTAGAGGCGCTCGATGATGGAGGCGCGCGTGGACTTGGTGCCGAGCCCCAGGCGCTCCATCTCCTGGATGAGCCTGCCCTGGCTGTAGCGCGCGGGGGGTTCGGTCTGCTTGGCGTCGAGCCTCATGGAGGTGACGTCGCAGACATCGCCCTCCTTCAGGGAGGGCAGCTGCTCGTCTTTGCGCAGGCCGTAGGGGTAGATGGCACGGAACCCCGGCTTCGCCAGCACGTTTCCCGTTGCCGTGAACGGCTCGCCGTTCACGTCGAGCGACACCTTGGTGCCCTCGATCTCCGCAGGACCCATGAGGGTGGCCAGGAAGCGCCGTGCGATGAGGTTGTAGAGCTTCCATGCGGCAGGCTGGAGCTTGTCGGGATCCGCCACCCCCGTGGGATAGATGGGCGGGTGGTCGGTCGTCTCCTGCTTGCCACGGGTGGCGACGAGCTTGGACTGCTTGAGCAGCTGCGAGGCAACCGGCGCGTACTGAGGGACCGCCGAGAGCATCTTGACGACGCCCTTGAGGTCGAGCGAGCGCGGGTACACCGTGTTGTCGACACGCGGATAGCTGATCAGGCCGTCCATGTACAGACTCTCGGCAAGGCGCATCGTGCGCGCCGGGGAGATGCCCTCCGACGCGGCGGCGGCCTGAAGGGACGTCGTGTTGAACGGTGCCGGGGGACGCTGCTGCCTGCTCTTGCGCTCGACATCCGTCACGCGGGCCTCGCGGGCATCCTTCACGCGCGCATATGCCGCATCAGCGGCGGTCTCGTCCTTGAACCGGGCGGTGGCGTGCGTGATCTTGAACGGGTCAGACCCGTCATGCACCGCCTCGCCCGAGATGACCCAGTAGTCCTCGGGGACAAACGCCATGCGCTCGCGCTCGCGCTCGACCACCAGGGCGAGCGTGGGGGTCTGCACGCGGCCTGCCGAGCGCACGTTTCCAAAGCCGCCAAAGCGCGCCATGGTGAGATAGCGCGTCAGGACGGCGCCCCAGATGAGGTCGATGTACTGGCGGCTCTCGCCCGCGTCGGCGAGGTCTTGGTCGAGGTCCACCAGGTTGGCAAAGGCATGGTCGATCTCTGCCTTGGTAAAGGCGGAGTAGCGCGCGCGGGAAACGGGCGTCTGCGGAGCGACCTCGCGCATCTGGCGCAGCGCGTCAGACCCGATGAGCTCTCCCTCGCGGTCAAAGTCCGTGCCGATGACGATGGCGTCGGCCTTCTTGGCAAGGTTCTTCAGGGCGCGGATGATGCCCTTCTCGGCGGGGAGCTTCTCGATGGGAGCCCACACCAGGTAGGGCAGGCTCGGGACCTTCCAGCCCTTGATGTCGATGCCGTCCGCAAGGAAGGGCTTGCGCTTGCTGTCATAGGGAGGACGGGCCAAGCCGTCGGGAAGGTCGGCAGGCAGGTGCTTGCCGTCCACCGTCAGGCCGTACCAGCCCTCCTTGCGGTCGAACTTGAGCGCCGGCGGAAAGTCGGGCGCCATGATGTGGCCGCGAAGGCCAATGGTCACCCAGTCGTCGCCCTCGTGGACAAAGCGATAGACGGGAGTGTCGTAGACCTTGTCGGCCTTGGGCTTTCCCACATCGGACAGAAGCCGCGCAATCTGCTGCGCCGCATCGTTTTTCTCGGTAACAACAAGTATCACGTTTTCAGAACCTCTCTGTGGAACGTGGATGTCGGGGCAGGAGGCGCCCCTCCGCACTGGTACGGCCGAGGGTGTGCGCTCGTCGCGTGTGCACCTTATGCGCGCATCAGTCGGAGAGCAGCGCGTGCTCCTCGTAGTCCTCGCGGGTCCACTTGAGGGCCTCGCGGCCGTCACGCGCGACCACGACCTGGCGTGCGATGGCAAGCGCGATCTCGTACAGGCCGATGAGCGCCGCGAACATGAGGAGCATCGTGACCGGGGAGGCGTCGGGGGTGACCGTCGCCGAAAGCGTCAGCAGGCCAACGTAGATGAAGCGCCACTGCTCCCTGAGCGTCTTGTACGGCACGATGTGCAGCACCGACAGGTAGAAGATCACCAGAGGCAGCTCGAAGGCGATGCCAAAGCCAACCTCGAGCAGCATCATGATGTTGAGGAAATCCTCGGCGTTGGCCACGACGTTCGCGAAGTCGAGCGTCTGGCTGAGCAGCCACCCGAAGGCGGCCCTCTGGATGATGATGTAGCAGAAAATCATGCCCAGGAAGAACAGCACCACCATGGCAGCCACGGTCGGCACAACCCACTTGCGCTCGTTTTCGTGGAGCGCCGGCAGGAAGAAGCCCATGGCCTCCCAGATGATGATGGGCGTGCTGATGATCACGCCAAAGAAGATCGCCACCTTGAAGCGGATGGTAAAGCCACCCAGCGCGGTCAGCACCGTGAGCTGCGTCCCTTCGGGAAGTGACGAGCGTATGGGGTCCATCATCATGTCGATGAGGGTTGGCGTGGCAAAGTAGATGATGACCGCGGTCGTGAGCACCGACACGATCACTATGGTCAGACGCCGGCGGAGCTCACCGAGGTGGTCCAAGAGCGGCATGCGTGCTGGTCCGATAGGCATATTGGCTTGGGAAGCTTCAGGCGCTAGGCCTCGCTTCCGTCCTCCTTCCCAGATGCGGTGTCTGCGAGGTCGGCTGCGTCGTCGCTCGCGACAGGCTCCTTCTCGGCAGCCTCCTGCGCGGAATCGGACGCCCCTGGGGCCTCGGCCTCAGCCGGGGCGTCGGCCGGCTCCTCCTTGGGCGCGCGCTTGCGCGGGGCCATGGCGTAGAGCGCGGCGGCGCTCTTCGGCGAGGGCTCTTCGGGCTCAGGCTCAGGCTCGGGTTCGGGCTCGCTCTCAGGATCGGAGGGAGCCTCCCCTTCCTGCTGCCCATCGGCCTGCGCGGCCTCCTCGGCGGTGTGCGCGTCGTCAGCGGGCGCAGCCTGCTCCTCGTCAGAGGCCTGAGGCTCCTCCTGACCGTCAGAGCTCTGCTCTGCAGCGGCCGCTGCCTCCTCTGCCGCCTTCTCGGCCTCCTCGCGCGCCTTGCGCTCCGCCTGGAGACGGGCCTTGCGCTCCGCAAAGGTCTCGGACTTGCGGGCGGCGACCTCGCCGTCAGTTCCCTCGAGGTCGGCATCGGAATCGACCTCCGCCTGCGAGCCCTTGGGTGCCGGGCCGTTGATGGCATCGTTCAGCGGGTCGACGACCTCCGCCTGGACGACCTGCTGGAAGCCTTCCTGCGCCTCGCGGAACTGCCGCAGGAAGCGGCCGATCGTCCTCCCCATGCCCGGCAGCTTGTCGGGACCAAAGAGCAAAAAGCCAAATACCACGATGATTACGAGCTCTGACTCGCCTATGCCAAACACAGAGTCGCTCCTCTCGCGTAGGGTTGTGCGTACCGGCTGTAGCCGCCTACCTATCCTGCCCGTCAGAAACGCCCAGCTCCTCAGAAAGGCCGAGCAGCCCCAGGATACGCGCGACGTTTCGCTGCGGACGTGCGACGCTCACCGCGATGTCGTGCTCGTCAGCCCGGTGCACCGTGCCCACCAGCACGCCGATGCCCGTCGAATCGATGTACGGCACCTCAGAGAGGTCAATCTCGAGGCTGCGCTCGTCCGTCTCGACCAGGCCTGCAAGCGCCGAGTCGAGCGCATCGCGGAGCTCGTCCGCATTCGATACGTCAACCTCGCCCGCAACGCGGACCATCAAGCCCTTATCGCCTGACGTGGTGCTGATGACAAGACTCATGTTCTCTCCTCGTGGCGTGATGCCTTACGGCACCGTCTAGTTGTTGGTGTCCGAAGCCTCTGCGTCGGCCGGCGCCTCGTCGCCGGTGGCCTCCGTGTCGGCCGGTGCCTCGTCGCCGGTGGCCTCGGCTGCGTCCTCGGTAGTTCCGTTCAGCGCGTCAAGGCGTGCCTGGGCAAAGCTCTTCGCGCCCGCCTCGTCGTCCGGGTCGGCCGCGATCGCGCTGTCGTAGGCAGACGCCGCGGCGTCAGGGTTGGTCGTCTCGTAGATCATGCCGAGATTTGCCCAGGCGCTCGCGCATGCGGAGTCCTTGTCCACGACAGACTCGAGCGCCGCCTGCGCCCCCGCCACGTCTCCGGTGTAGAGCAGGCACAGCGCGCGGTTGACCTCGACGTCAGACGACTCCTCCTTGGCAAGGTACTGGTCGTAGAGGTCCTTCGCCTTTCCCAGGAGCTCGGAGGAGTGGGTTGCGGCATTCTCGTCAGTGGCGTACGCACCAACGGCGTAGCCCCAGTTGAAGTAGTTGTTTGCCGCAGTGAGCATCGCCTCCGCGTCGTTGGGGCTCGCCGCAAGCGCCGCATCGGCCTCCTCGGCCTGCGTCTGGTAGACGGCGTCGATGGTCTCGGACGTGACCTCTCCCGACTGCGCCTGCGAGACGGCCTTGGCCTGGCGGGCGTTCATGACGATGGCAGCCAGCGAGGGCACCATCATGGAAAGCACGAGGATGACCGCGAACACGCTCACCGCGATGTTGCGGATGGTCTTCTTGCGGTCCTCCTTGCGCTTGGCCGCCTCCTCCGGCGTCTCGGGACGCCGGATCTTTGCCCGGGCAAGCCGCTTGGGTTGGTTGGTCTTCTTCTGTTCCTCTTTAGCCATCAGGCGCCTCTCGTAGCTTCAATACTTACACACGCGCATCAGCATAGGACGAACGGCTGCCACACGCACAGCCGAATCGCAACTCTACCGAAATTCTTACTATATAGTGTGTGGGCGCAAAAACGCAAAAGGAGAAAGAAAACAATGCCCCTTCCGTCCCGATGGGGGCAAAAGGGGCATCGCGTCTTTCGCCAGGTTGCTAGCGCGAAGCGCGCTCCAGGCGTGCCGCAACCAACTTGACGACCACCACAAAGACGTCGAGCGCCGAGGAGAGGTCCTCAAGGGAGGGATAGGTCGGCGCGATGCGGATGTTCGTGTCCCGCGGGTCATTGCCGTAGGGCCAGGTGGCTCCTGCACCCGTCATGACCACGCCGAGCTCCTTCATGAGGGAGACGATGGCCTTGGCAGAGCCCTCCGGTCCCTCGAACGAGACGAAGTACCCTCCGTGGGGATGCGTCCAGTCGGCAATGCCCAGCTCGCCCAGGCCGTCCGTCAGCTTGCGCTCGACCAGCTCGAAGCGCGGGGCGACGATGGCGGCGTGCTTGGCCATCTGCTCCTGCACGCCAGCGAGGTCGCGCAGGAAGAGCACGTGCGCAAGCTGCGAGAACTTCTCGGAGCTGACGCGCTCGACCGCAAAGGCGGCGCGGATCTCCGCCATGTCGGCAGGGCTCGCGGTGACAAAGGCGATGCCCGAGCTCGGGAAGGTCACCTTGGCCGTCGAGCCAAACTCGTAGACGAGGTTGTCGTTTCCCGCCTCCTCGAGCGCGGCAAAGATGTTGAGCAGCTCGTCATCCTGCTCGCCAAAGGCATGCACCACGTAGGCGTTGTCCCAGAAGATGCGGAAGTCCGGTGCCGCCGGCTTGAGCGCCGCAAAGGCGCGAACGACCTCGTCGGAATAGGTGATGCCCGTGGGGTTGGCATATTTGGGAACGCACCAGATGCCCTTGACCTGCGGATCTCCCTCAACGAGCTCGCGCACGACGTCCATGTCGGGGCCGTCTGCACCCATGGGCACGGGGATGTTCTCGATGCCAAAGCTGGCGCTCACCGCAAAGTGGCGGTCATATCCGGGGCTCGGGCACAAGAACTTGACCTGCCCCTGCTGATACCAGGGCTTTTGTCCCGCAATGCCATGGACGAAGCCGTTGGCCACAAGGTCATGCATGAGGTTCAGGCTCGACGAGCCATTGACGATGACGTTTTCTGCCTCCACGCCCAAGATCTCGGCAGCAAGGCGTCGGGCGGACGGAAGCCCGTCAGGCGTTCCGTAGTTGTCCACGATGCCGTTGCCGTCAACGAGGGGCGTGTCGGACGTCAGGAGGTCGAGCATCGGCCTCGAGAGGGCCGTCTGCTCTGCCGAGGGCTTGCCACGTGCCATGTCGAGGGACAGCTTGCGTGCGCGAATCTCGTCCGTCTTCTCCTCAAGCTGGGCTATGAGGGCGTCAAGTTCTTCGGTGGACATGAGCTGATAGGCGTTTGGCATGAGAGCGCTCCTCTCGTATGGCGCAGGGCCATTGGACGTCGCAAAGAAGTATAGACGCTTCGTCCCACTTTCCTGCTACCATTGACCGCATGAAAGAAACTGCTCACAACAGACGTCTCGAACACCGCGACCCCGTGCGTCCCGGCTCGCCCGCCGACGAGTACGGCGAGCTGCAGCGGCTGGTCGACGCACTTTTTGCCGTGAATCCCTCGCAGGCGGTGTCGCGCATGGACGTGATCGTGCGCGCCGAGGTTGATGACCTGGGAGATGACCTCATGGAAATCGTGCGGCTGCTCCCCGCAGGCAGGTACAAGCGCTACCGCCTGTGCGACCAGCTCAACTCCATCATCACCGCCCACGGATGGGCGTACCTGTACGGAACGGTGGAGTAGCCGACTTCCGCCACGGGATGCTCCCCTGGCGGAAGCATAGGGACAGCCCTATTCCTGGGCGCTGCCTTCGCCCTCGCCCCGATTCTTGAAGAGACCGTAGAGCTCCACGAAGAGGATGCCCAGCAGAGCTGCGGCCACAGAGCCCAGGAGGATGGCGACCTTTGCGCTCATGACGTCGAAGGGATCGGCATAGGCGAGCCCCGAGATGAGGATGGACATGGTGAAGCCAAGGCCGCCCATGATGCCCACCGCAATGATCTGGTCCCACGTCACGTTCTTGGGCAGCTTGGCAAAACCAATCTTCACCAAGAGGAACGTGACCGCGATGATGCCGATCGGCTTGCCAAAGACCGCTCCGCAGAAGACGCCCTGCGTGACGGGGTTGGCGAGGATGGAGCCAAAGTCAGACCCCACAAAGCGCACCTGCGCGTTGGCAAAGGCAAAGAGCGGCAGGATGGCAAAGTTGACGAGCACCGAGATGTTGCGCTCCGCACGCTCAAGGGGCGGGGTCACGTGGTGCATGACGCGCTCGACGGCGACCGCCGCCTCGGTGAAGTCGTGCTGGCCCAGCACATGGGCGTTGTCGTCGTAGCGGTCGTCGAGCTCGCTCGCCTGACGTCCCAGCCAGTCGCGGAGATTGGAGAGACGCACATCTGAGCGGGCAGGCAGGAAGAATGCGAGGATGACGCCCGCAAGCGTGGCATGAATACCCGACATGAACATGAAGTACCAGAGGAACGCCCCCACGGCCATGTAGGGCTTCTGCGAGTAGACCTTCGCACGGTTGAGCCCCCACAAGATGACGATCGTCACGGCCGTGGCCGCGCACCACTGGATCTGCGGCGTCTGCCCATAGAAGAGGGCCAGCACCAGGATGGCCAGGATGTCGTCTGCGATGGCGAGCGTCTGGAAGAAGACCTTAGTCTCGGGCGCGACCTTGTCACCCAAAAGCGACATGACTCCCAGCGCAAAGGCGATGTCGGTTGCGATGGGCACCGCCCAGCCCTTGATCTCTCCGGCGCCTCCCATGTTGAAGGCCATGTAGATGAGGGCGGGTGCCGCGACGCCGCCGACCGCCGCCAGCATCGGAAGCATGGCCTGCCTTGGCTTGCGCAGCTGCCCCACGGTCGTCTCGTACTTGAGCTCGATGCCCACCAGCAGGAAGAAGACGGCCATCAGAAAGTCGTTGATAAACTGCTCGAAGGTCAGCTGTATGGAGAACGGGCCGAGCACCGCCCCGATGGGGGCCTCCAGCGCCTCGAGAAAGAACTCGTAGAACTGCGAGTTGGCCGCCGCGACCGCCAAGAGCGCCGCGACCACCATGACGGCGGCCGCAATGGTGCCGTTGGAGGTGATCTTTTGCATGGCAGACGCCTGCTCGAGGCGTCTGACCACGGCAGGCTCGCGGATGATGGCCGGGCGGCGCTTTGTCGTCGTCTTGCTTCGCTCGTGGGCCACGCTGGCGGCCGCTCGCCTTGTGCCGCTTGGAGAGCCCTGAGGCTCCGCACCGACCTTAACCGTACGCGGGTTGCGCGAGAACTTCTTCTTCTCGGGAGTGACGCGCGCCTCTGCGTCCTTGCGCTCAGACATGCGTTTCACCTCAATCATTCTTTGTTGGTCAGGCGCCGTGCCTCAAGGGCAAGCATCCTGTCTGCATACACTTTGTATGCTAACAAGAAGACCGCGTTTTCGAGAAGACGTGTCAGCTCGGGGTCAACCCGATTACCGTCGGAATCCACAAGTTGCAGCTCGCCGTCATGGCGCGTGGGGTGCTCCGCCGGATCGTCGGGAAAGAGGCCCGTAAGGGTGCGCTCCAGAAGGCCGCATATGTCGTCATAGGCACGTTCGATGTCCACGTGCGCAGCCGCTCCCGTCGCAAAGATCTGGGAGATCTGCGCAATGGAAAGGACCCGCTTGAAGGCGCATACAAACAGCAGGGATGCCAGATGCCTGCGCGTGTAGCGCTTGCGCGTGGGTGCCGGCACGATGCGCTGCTTGACATAGTTGTTGACCATGGCGCCCGTCACGATCTTCTCGTCCGCGGCGTACATGAACGCCAGCTCGGAACCGATGATCGAAAGCACCTGGTCAAGATACAGCTCTATGCGGGGCATCTCCTCCACGCGCGCCACGTGGAGGGACTGCATCTGAGCCGCAAGCTCCGCATACGAATCCTCATACGTGCGTGACCGTGTCGCCGCCATCTCTGCCTCCTTGCGCATCGTGGTGGTTCCCCCTTACGAGGAACGCACCCTGCAGATATTAAGAATCGATATATCTAGTTTTTAAGACTAGATATAGAGGGTATAGTCATTACGTCACTGCATTTGCAATTTTACCACTGACGTAGGTGCATGACATAGGACGCAGCCATACCCACCAGCTGAGGAGGTATGCATGAACAAGCAGAGGATTGCCGTTCTCACCGACACGGGCACCAACACGCCTGCCGACTTCATGGCCGAACACGACGTCCGCGCCGTTTCGCTGAGGATCAACTTCTTGGATGGGACGAGCTACCGCTCCGGCGTGGACATCGACGCGCAGCAGCTGGTAGCGCGTCTGCAACAGGAGATTCCGAGCACGTCCCTCCCCTCGCCCGACGACATTCGCGAGGCGCTGGAACAGGCCCGCTCGGACGGGTACGAAAAGGCCGTGTTCGTGACCATCTCTGCCGGCCTTTCCGCCACCAACCAGACGGTCCGCCTCGTGGCGAGCCAGATGGAGAACTTTCCCGTCATCGTCATCAACACCAAGAGCATCGGCATCGCGGCGGGGCTTGTGGTCATGGCCGCTGCAGAGATGGTCGAGGCGGACGTGCCCTTCCGTCGGCTCGAGCAAAAGCTCAACGCGCTCTCGGAAAGGACCCGCGTGTTCTTCTCCACCAAGACGCTCGACTACCTGCGCAAGGGCGGGCGCATCTCGGAGCCGATCTATCGCCTGGGCTCGTTTCTCAACATCAAGCCCGTCATCACCTGCGACACGGGTGGCTATTACGTGGTGGCGCGCAAGACGCGCGGCTGGGAGAAGTCGCTTGACGCCGAGGTCAGCCTCATCGCCGAGCACGCAGGGACGCTTGGGTGCCCGGTGCGCCTTGCCCTTTGCTGCTCTGCCGGCAACGACCACTTTGACGAGCTGGAGGAGAAGGTGCGCACGCAGCTGGAGAGGCTCGGGGTTGCCGTGGCCGGTCCGATCGTGAGGACGGGCGTCTCTCCTGACCTTCTGGTCCACACCGGGCCCGACGTCGTGGGGATGGGCATCACCCCGGACTGGAGATAGCAAAGTGGCCCACTCTTCCTGACCTTCTGACATGAGTGGTTCATGTCAGCGGGGGCCGAACACAACCGTCTGGACCCTTTTCCGGCTCATCTGACATGAGCTGTTCATGTCAGAAGGGATCAAACACGACCATCCGGTCCGTTTCGGTCTCATCTGACATGAGCGGTTCATGTCAGAACCGATAGGAGCCGCAGGACGAAAGATGACACAAGACACTCACATTTGTAGACAGCGGGTTTCGATTTAGAGGGTCACGCCCTGCGCGTCCTACACTTACGCACGGCAATAACCCAGACAGAGAGCGAGGTTGCCATGCCCAAGCGCACAGACATACACAAAGTCATGATCATCGGTTCGGGTCCCATCATCATTGGCCAGGCCTGCGAGTTTGACTACTCCGGCACCCAGGCGTGCAAGGCCCTGAGGTCCCTGGGGTACGAAATCGTCCTCGTCAACTCCAACCCGGCGACCATCATGACCGACCCTGGTACGGCCGACCGCACCTACATCGAGCCGCTCAACGTCGACCGCCTGACCGCCATCATCGAAAAGGAGCGTCCCGACGCCATCCTGCCCAACCTGGGCGGCCAGTCGGCGCTGAACCTCTCGTCGGAGCTCTCGAAGACCGGCGTGCTCGAGAAGTACGGGGTCAAGGTCATCGGTGTGCAGGTCGACGCCATCGAGCGTGGCGAGGACCGCGAGGCCTTCAAGGAGCTCATGGGCGAGCTGGGCATCGAGATGGCCCGCAGCAAGGTCGCCTATACCGTGGACGAGGCCGTCGACATCGCGCGCGAGCTTGGCTACCCCTGCGTCCTGCGTCCCGCCTACACCATGGGCGGCACCGGCGGCGGCCTCGTGTACAACGTTGAGGAGCTGCGCACCGTCGTCAAGCGCGGCCTCGCCGCAAGCCCTGTCCACGAGGTTCTCGTCGAGGAGTCCGTCCTGGGCTGGGAGGAGCTCGAGTTCGAGGTCGTCCGCGACGCCAACGGCAAGATGATCACCGTCTGCACCATCGAGAACATCGAC
>CADBRX010000158.1 GCA_902797175.1 uncultured Coriobacteriaceae bacterium
CCAACCCACGGGGAATTAGCTCAGCTGGGAGAGCGCATGACTGGCAGTCATGAGGTCAGGGGTTCGATCCCCCTATTCTCCACCAAAACTTCCGGATGCCCTCATCGAGGGCATCTTTTTTTGTCTCGAACAGACCCAAATGGCTAAAAACCAGCCCAATGGGCCGTTTATGAGCCACGAAAGGGACCAAGCGGCGGGGTGCCAGCGCAACGAGCCATTAAAGGCTGTGAAAGCCCTGTCATTTCCTCTGCTGGTCATTTCATATCGAGGGTCAACCCTTGGCCATTTCGTGGTAAGGTAGTGAATGCTTTCAGGGGCCTATGGCGCAACGGTTAGCGCAGGGGACTCATAATCCCTGGGTTGGGGGTTCGAATCCCTCTGGGCCCACCAGCCACTCTCAAGCCATTGTCCTTGCGGGCAATGGCTTTTTTGGTGCGACAAACAGGGGCCGTAATGGATTTTGAGTATCTTCTCACCCTCCAAGGTATCCGCGAATCCTTTCCTCATGTGTTGGGCCCCTTCTTCATGCTCGTCTCCGACCTTGTCAACAGCGCCGCACTCGTCGCGATCCCATGTATCATCTTTTGGTGCTTCGACAAGCAGCGCGGCATGGTCACGCTCTTCTCGTTTGCCCTTGGGGCGTTTGTGACCACCCTCGTCAAGGTCATCTTCTGCATACCGAGGCCATGGATGCTCGACCCGCGCATCGAACCCTTTGACGATGCCATCGAGTCCGCGACGGGCTACAGCTTTCCCAGTGGCCACACGCAGGCGTCGGCATCCGTTTTGGGCTCGCTGGGCTGGGAGTACCGCAGGGAGAGGCGCTGGGTGCTTCCCCTCTGCGGCGCCCTCGTGGTCCTGGTCGCCCTCTCGCGCAACTTCCTGGGCGTCCATACCCCGCAGGACGTCTTGGGCGGGATGGTCGTGGGAATCCTCTCCGTCATCGCCGCCGAGAAGCTGCTCGACTGGGCTGAGAGCGCACCTGGCCGCGATGCCGGCCTTGCGCTTGCCGCCTGCGTCATCACGGCGACAGGATGCCTCTTCGTCGCCCTGAAGCCCTATCCGGAGCTCTCAGAGGTCCTCGAGGAGTTCATTGACGTGCGCGAGATGGCGCTTGACTGCTACCAGGCGTCGGGCTTCTTTGCTGGGGCGTTCGTCAGCTGGTGGGCAGAGCGCCGCTGGGTGCGCTTTGATTCAAGGTGTGCCCTTCGGCAGGGTCTGCTTCGCCTGGTCGTGGGCATCGCCCTTCTCCTCGTCTTTCGCTACGGGCTCACCGCACCCCTGAGGGCCCTCGATGTGCCCGAGCTCTACGACTACGTGAAGGGCTTCCTCTCGGTGTTAGGTGCCGTGGTGGTCGCTCCTATGGCCTTCACTGCCCTGGAGGCTAAAGCGAACGGCGACCCTGCGCCGCTCGGAGAATAGCGACAGCGAGGTCGCCTGCAGTCTGTTGTGAAATTGGGATGGCTGGGAGGTTATGGTGTCGAAGGCGGCAAGATCCGCAATGACGCTCTGCGTGCTGCTGGCGCTGCTCGCACTGGGGCTCAACTGCTATGTCCTGATCTCGTCAGGCAGGCGGATCGTCAGGGACGGTGACTACTCGCAGCTTTCTGATGTTGACTGCATCATCGTCTTGGGGGCCGGCATCTGGGACGGTGAGCCCAGCCCCATGCTCGCGGACCGACTCCAGCAGGGCATCGAGCTCTACCACGCCGACGTCGCTCCCAAGATCATCATGAGCGGTGACCACGGCAGCGCAGAGCATGACGAAGTCAACATCATGAAGCGCTACGCGATCGAGCGGGGAGTCCCGTCAGAGGACATCTTCATGGACCATGCGGGCTTCTCGACCTATGACAGCATGTTCCGCGCGCGAGACGTCTTTCAGGCTAAGAGGGTCGTCATCGTGACGCAGAAATACCACCTCTATCGCGCGGTGTACATCGCCAACCACCTCGGCATGGACGCCTACGGCGTCAACTCGGACCCGCGGCCCTATGGCGGGCAGATCTTCCGCGAGATACGCGAGATTCTCGCTCGCGACAAGGACTTCTTCAAATGCATCGTCGAGCCCGACCCCACGTTTCTGGGAGAGCCCATTCCCATCAGCGGAAACGGTGACGTGACGAATGACCAGGGACCCAGCTTTGAATAGCGCGCACGGGCAACGGCCTCATCTCGAAAGGCGGCAGGGCTAGTCCATGGACAACGAGCTTCTCATCCACATCCTTCGTTGCGTGGGAGTCCTCGTAGGCTACATCGTGCCCTCTGTGCTCGTCCTGCTGGCCATAAGGCTCTTTTCCAAGGTGCCGTCCTTTGTGTTTCGAAAGCTCCTGCACATGGTGGCGCTCATTTGCGTCTCGCTGATGATTCTTTCTGCAGGCAGCTGGCAGGCGGCGGCGCTCACGGCGGTCATCTTGGCAATCGTCTTTTATCCGCTCTTGGCAAGCGTCGAGAAGGCGCCTTGGTACCCACGGCTGTTCGTCGAGAAGAGCCCCGGCGAGATCAAGAAGAGCATGCTCATGCTCTTCTTGATGTTTGCCGGCATCATCTTTGTTGCCTGGGGCCTGTGTGGGCAGCGCCACATTGCCGCAACCGCAATCCTCATGTGGGGTCTGGGTGACGCCCAGGCGGCGCTGGTGGGCATTCCCTATGGCAGGCACAAGGTGGGACTGCCTCACACCGACGGCAAGAAGTCGTGGGAGGGCAGCCTTGCGATGCTGGGAATCTCCTTTGCGGTGGGAGCCGTCATGCTGGCGACGTTCCAAGGCCTGCCGCCAGCAACGGCCTTTGTCCTTGCGGCAGCTGGCGCTCTTGTGGGCACGGCGACGGAGCTCTTCTCGCCGAGCGAATACGACACCGTCACGGTGCCCATAGCCATCGTCGCGACCTTGCTCGCGCTCTTGCCGATGGCTGGGTAGCCTTACCCAACTGCATCTTTCCGTTCACTTGTTTACGCAGATAATGAACGAAACGATGCAGTCAGCGCGGCGGCAGACGGCTACTCTCCGCAGATGTAGTAGCGCAGCATCTGGACGTAGGCCTCGGCGCCTTCCGGTCGCAGGTGCGTGCCGTCGTCCCAGAAGAACTCGTCATGACCCTCTGACCAGGCATACCAGTCGATGACCTCGACGTTGTCGTAGCGTTCTGCCACCTCAAAGAAGAGGGCGTTGTTCATGTCCTGCAGGGGGAGGGGCACGCGCGTCGTCACGAGATAGACCTGGCGGCTGCCAGCCGACTCGATGAGGTCCACGACGTCCTCCTCGGAGGCGACGCCGTTGTCTCCGACCGAGAACACGACGATGCGCTGGTCATAGCCAACCGACTGGTCGTAGAGGTAGACGTCATCGCCCTCATAGAGCTGCCTGCCCACCACGGCATCGATGTAGCCGTTGGGGAAGACCGCATAGAACTGGTCCACGGCGCCTGCGGGGACGGAGTCGCCGATGAGGATGACGGGGGCCTCCGTGGAGCCCGTCTCGGGGTCGACGGGGTATTCCTTGTGGGCCAGAAGATCCTCGAGACGCTCCGCCGCCTCGCTCACGGCCTGCTCGGGTGACTCCGCCACGGTCCTCTCGGGCTTCTCTGCCGCGGGAGGCTCGGGCGCAGGAGCCTCGCTCGTGGTGTCGGTCACCTGCTGGCTGGCACCGTCCTCGTACCAGAAGGGGCCGACATAAACGAGGGCGCCCCCGGTGACGGCAAGCAACAGGAGCAGCGCGATGGATGCCACGGGGGTGCGGCGGCCCTCGTCACGTCCGTGGGTGGGTGTGGCGCGCGAGCCCCCCAAGAGGTCCGCCCAGGGTTGTTCGACAAGACGCAGCGACGCCTCAACGGCGACGACGATAGCAAGTGCCTCCAGCGCCCATCCCCACCAGGGAAGATCGGTGGTTCTCGTGGCGGGGTTCATGATGAGAAGGAGCGGGTAGTGCCAGAGGTAGATGCCAAACGACCGCTTTGCGATCTCCACCAGGGGCGGCAGGCCAAGGGGCAGCGCAAGCAGGCTCCCCGGGCGCACGACGGCGGCGATGACGAGGGCGGTCAGGACGGACACCCCAAAGAGACCGCCGCGGTAGAGCAGGGGTGAGTAGCCGTTGAGGTTACGGCAGAGCCAGCCAAGCCCGCAGAGCGCAAGCACGGCAAGCAGGTCGGTCACGATGGTCCGGTCCTTGCCTCCCAGGCGCTCGGCAACCGCCTTGCCCCCCGCCGTGAGGCCGTCGGTCGGCCAGGCAAAGGCAAGCCAGGCACCGACCAAGATCTCTCCCAGACGCGTGTCGGTGCCGTAGTACACGCGGCTGGGGTCTCCGGTGGGGTTGTAGAGCACGGCGGCAAGGATGGCGGAGGCGATGGCGAGTGCGGCTACGACGTGCCCCTGGCTCCTGCGCGAGCGCATGGTGCGCGTGAGGAGCAGGACGACCCACGGCCACACGAGGTAGAACTGCACGATGACCGAGAGGAACCAGAAGTGCGTGATGGGGGAGGGCAGGCCCGAGGCCGCAAAGTAGGACTGCTCCCTCACGATGAACCAGACGTTCTCAAAGAACAGCAGCGCCGGTATGGTGTCGGGACGCATCTTCGCAAGGAGGCCTGGCGCAAAGATTGCGGACAGGATCGCCGTGCAGGCCACGACGCAGACCATGAGCGGCACGAGTCTCCTGAGCCTTCGCGCATAGAAGCCCAGCACGTCGATGGGGCCACCCGAGCGCTTCACCTCGCGCAGCAGCGCGTCGGTGATGAGGTAGCCGGAGAGGGTGAAGAATGCCGTGACGCCCAGAAAGCCACCGGGGAGCCAGTTGACGTTGGCATGGTACACGACAATGGCGAGCATCGAGAGCACGCGCAGCCCGTCGAGTGCCCCTACGCGACGGGTGCCTTTGCGTGACGCATCACGTCGGGATGCGGGCTTTGCATGTGAAGCGTGTCGGGCCACGTGGTCTCCAACCTGGCACCGCTGGGAGCTCAGCACAGACGCACGGTACCTTGAATTCAAATAGATAGTTTCACAATAGCGCTTCTTATGGTGTCTGTAGTGGAGAAGGATGGGAATCCTCCCATAAAGAGTGTCGATTTCGGCTCATGGCGTATACTCTTTAACCTTGGGAAAGTGGGGTTTGCACCCAGGTGAGGTGCAGACATGGTACGTTGCGTGTGGAGGAGCGTCTTTCTTCGTGATAGCCCTAGCAGACAAGATTTCGAAGTCCTTTGGTGGCCAGGTCCTCTACTCCGGTGCCACGCTGCAGCTCAACGCAGGTGAGCGCTGGGGGCTCGTCGGACCAAACGGTGCCGGGAAGACCACGCTTCTGCGCATCATCATGGGCGAGGAGCAGCCTGACCAGGGCAGCGTGTTTTTTGCGCGCGACATCACGATAGGCTACCTCGAGCAGGAGACCCACCTGGCGGGGGAGAAGACCGCCCTTGAGGAGGTCGTCGACTCCGCCACGGAGATCAAGCGGCTCGAGGCGCGCATCGCCGAGATGGAGGCACACATCGCCGATGCGAGCGAAGGCCCCGCCTTCGAGGCGCTTCTCGAGCGCTATGGCGCCGCACAGGACCGCTATCAGCAGCTGGGCGGATACGAGCTCGAGGCACGCGCCAAGCAGATTCTGGGCGGCCTCGGCTTTCCGGTCGCTGACTTCGACAAGCCCGCCTGTGAGTTCTCGGGGGGCTGGCAGATGCGCATCGCGCTCTCCAAGCTGCTGCTGCGCCATCCTGACCTGCTCCTCCTCGACGAGCCCACCAACCATCTCGACCTCGAGAGCGTGCGCTGGCTCGAGTCGTTCCTCTCGTCCTACAGCGGCTCGGTCCTGCTCGTGAGCCACGACCGCGCCTTCATGGACGCCTGCGTGAGCCATGTCGCGGCGCTCGAGAACCGCAGGCTCACCACCTACACCGGTAACTACTCCAGCTACCTCAAGCAGCGCGAGGACAACCTCGAGCAGCTGAGGGCCAAGCGTGCCGCGCAGGAGCGCGACATCGCGCACATGGAGACCTTCATCGAGCGCTTCCGCTACAAGCCCACGAAGGCCCGCCAGGTGCAGGAGCGCGTCAAGAAGCTCGAGAAGGTACGCGCCGAGCTCGTCGTGCTTCCCGAGCAGTCAAAGAAGGTCCACTTCCGCTTTCCTGAGCCCCCGCGTACGGGCGACATGGTCGTATCTCTGGACGACATCGCCAAGGCGTACGGCGACAACCTCGTCTACGAAGGCGTCTCGCTCAAGCTCTACCGTGGCGACCACGTCGTGCTCGTCGGACCCAACGGAGCCGGCAAGTCGACCCTCATGAAACTCATGACGGGAAACGAGCGCCCGAGCGCCGGCACGGTCGAGCTGGGACAGAACGTGACCAGGGCCTACTATGCCCAGCACCAGCTTGAGACCCTCAACGCCTCAAACACGGTCCTGGGCGAGATGGACTCGGTCGCGCCCGGATGGACCACCTCCGAGGAGCGCAGGCTTCTGGGCGCCTTCCTCTTCCACGGTGACGACGTGGACAAGCGCGTCTCGGTCCTTTCGGGCGGAGAGCGGGCCCGCCTTGCGCTCGCCAAGATGCTCGTGGCTCCCGATCCGCTCCTGTGCCTCGACGAGCCCACCAACCACCTCGACATCGAGTCGGTCGACGTACTCGAGAAGGCGCTCACCGACTTTGCCGGGACCATCGTCCTCATCAGCCATGACGAGCATCTCGTGCGGGCCCTGGCCAACAAGGTGATTGACGTCCGCGACCACACGGTCACGGTCTATGACGGCGACTACGACTACTACCTCTGGAAGCGGGCCGAGCTTGAGGGCCGTGCTGCGGAGGAGGCCGCCTCCTCGCCCCAGCTTGGCGGGGTGGACCAGAGCCAGGATGCCCCCCGTCCCACGGGAAGGAACGTCAAGACCAAGGAGCAGAAGCGCGCTGAGGCGCAGGCGCGCCAGGCGGCAGCGCAGCTGCTCAAGAACGAGCGCAAGCGCCTCGCCGAGATCGAGGCCGCCCTCGAGCCCATGCGCAAGCGCTACGAGGAGCTCATGGCGCTCATGGCCTCCGAGGAACTCTACGCAGACGCCGACAGCTTCGACAAGGCGATGCGCGAATACAACGCCCTCTCGACGAAGATCCCCGCCCTCGAGGAGGAATGGCTCGAGCTGCAGGCCATTGTGGAGGAGGCGCTCGCATGACGGCACCTCGCCACGCGGCCCCGAGCTGGGATGACGAAAAAGACGTGGAGAGCGCGATGCGCTCCCTGGACGACATGGAGGCGACCGTCATGGTCGACCTCTCCGACATAGCCGGAACCGTCCCTACGGGCCAGGGCGCCCCCGAGACGGCCGTCGCTCCCGCCCAGACACAGCTTCCGCCCGTCATCACCGCGGAGCAGGTGGAGGCCCACGCCCAGGAGACGAAGCAGCGGGTGCTGCGTCGCAAGCCCACACCCCGCGCCGCGTCTTCGGGCGAGGCCCGCACGCTTCGGCGTGACCCGCGGCCGGCCCCCGCTCCCGCGGCGGTCGCCTCGCAGCCCTATGACGAGTCTCCCTACGCGGGAAGCACCGAAGCCTCACGCCGCGTGCGGGGGACGCGCCGCGCCGCCTCCGCGCCGCTCCTATTTGCCATACTCTGCCTCAGGCTCGTCGCAATCGCGTTTTGCTGCCTCGTCGTGTTGATGGCCGTTCCCTCGCTGGGGGACCGTGCGGCCATGGTACGCATCTCGTCAGCCGCCGCATCGCTTGTCCCCTCTGCGCTCTCGGGAATCCTGGTGCTGCCGACACCCTTCGGCGGGGCATTCAGGGGTGACTTTGCGCTGGCAGCGTTTGTCGTCTATCTCTTGGACTGGGCGCTCACGAACCTCCGCGCCCGTCTGGCTTGAGGGAGGTGAGCCATCCTTGGGCTATGACACCATAGACCTCGTCGTCAGGGTGTTTGCCGTCGTGCTGGTGACGTGCTCCGCCTCGATCCATGAGTTCGGGCACGCCTACGCCGCGCACCTCCTTGGTGACGACACCGCCAAGGAGCAGGGCCGCATGACCATCAACCCCCTTGCGCACATCGATCCGTTTGGCTCCGTCCTGCTGCCGCTGCTGCTCTCACTCACGGGTTCGGGCTACCTTGCCTACGCAAAGCCGGTTCCCTACAATCCCCGACGCCTTCGCAACCCGCAGCGTGATGACGCGCTCGTCGCGCTCGCCGGCCCGCTCGCGAACATCCTCCAGGCCCTCGTGGGGGCCGTGGCCTACCGTGCGTGCCTCCTTTTGCTCTACCACGACGCATCCGCGCCCTACTACCTCTATTACATCGGCTCCGACCTTGTCTCCTGGCTGCCCCTGGCGCTTCAGCTCTACGTGCAGGTCAACTGCTCGCTTGCCTTCTTCAACCTGCTGCCGCTCCCGCCGCTTGACGGCTCCAAGCTGATCATCCCCTTCCTCAAGGGCGACGCACGGCGCACGTACTACCAGATCCAGCACTATGCGCTTCCGATCACCTTCGCGCTCATCTGGCTGCTCCCCGACTTTCTGGGGATCGATCCGCTTGGCATGTGGATTGAGCTCACGGCTGACAACCTCGAGAAGCTCCTTCTGGGGTGGTAGGCGTGAGCTATCGAGTGAAGACACAGGCGTTCACGGGGCCCTTCGACCTGCTCTTGAGCCTCGTCAGCCGTCAGAAGGTGGACATCGGGCAGCTTTCCATCTCGGAGGTGGCCGACCAGTACCTCGCGGAGGTCGACGCCATGGGCGAGCTTGACCTTGACGTCGCGAGCGACTTTCTGCTCGTGGCCTCAACGCTCCTCGAGATGAAGGCCGCCTCCCTGGTGCCCAACGACGTGTCGGTTCGTATGTCCGACGAGGACGAGGACGACCTCGCGGACCTCTCGCCCGAGCAGGCGCGCGAGGTGCTCATCGGACGGCTCATCGCCTACAAGCAGTTCAGGAACGCGGCGCTTGCCTTGGGCGGCCGCATGGAGGCAGCGTCGCTCATGGAGCCGCGCACCGTGGGGCCAGATCCCGAGTTCCTCAACCTCATGCCCGACTATCTCCAGGGCATCACGCTGCGCTCCCTCGCGGTCATCTGTGCCGACCTTGACGGGCGTCGCGAGAGCCTGCTGCTCGAGGCGGAGCACGTGGCCCCGCGCAGGCTGCCCATCGCCCTTACGGTCGCCTCGGTCGACCGCATGACGCGCTCGCACCCGCTCATGACCTTCTCGGAGCTCCTGGATGGGCAGACCACACCCGAAGCGGTCGTGGCGACCTTCCTCGCCGTCCTCGAGCTCTACAAGCGAGGTGCCATCCGCGTGAGGCAATCGGAGGCGTTCGGCGAGATAGACATCGCCCGCGTGGAGGGGGCGCCCGCCTTCGAGCTGGACGAGAGCGAAATCACGAGCATCGAGGAGGATGGATGATGCGAGACCTTGGACCCATTGCGCCGCATTCGCTGAAGGGCGCCCTCGAGGCGCTCCTGCTCGTCTCGACCGACGCAGTCCCGGCGACGGAGTTCGCACGCCATCTGGGCGTCGCCCCAAGCGAGGCGGCAGATGCGCTGGCCGAGCTCTCCGCCGAGTATGCCGACTCGAACCGAGGCTTCCAGCTTCGCGAGGTGGCGGGCGGCTGGAGGCTCTTCACGCATCCCGCCTACCATGACGAAGTCGAGCGCTACGTGCTCTCCTGGGACACGCGGACCCTTTCGCAGGCGGCGCTCGAGACGCTTGCGGTCATTGCCTACCACCAGCCCGTCACGCGCGAGGGAGTCAAGGCGGTCCGAGGCGTCAACTCCGACGGCGTCATCGCCTCGCTCAAGGAGAAGCGCCTCATCCGCGAGGTGGGACGCGAGGCCGACCGCGGCCAGGCGGCGCTCTTTGGCACCACCCAGGCCTTCCTCGAGAAGTTTGGCCTGCGCTCCCTTCGCGACCTGCCCCCCTTGGAGGACTTTGCGCCAGACGAGGAGTCAAAGCAGTTCATTCGCGAGCGCCTCTCCGGCCGCTCGATGGGCTCCACGCTCGAGGAGGCTGCCTCCGACATCGAGGAGGAGGCCGAGCTCCTCTCCGCTCCCGACGAGGATGACGTTCGCGATTGGGTGGAAGAGGACCTGTCGGGAGACCCTGATGACTGACGAGGCCATGACGGGGGAGCGCGTCGTGCCCATGAGGCTCCAGCGCTTTCTCGCACGCGCGGGCGTGGCGAGCCGCCGGGGCTCGGAAAACCTCATGACGGCCGGGCGCGTCACGGTCAACGGTCGCGTGGCGTCCGAGCTGGGAACCAAGGTCGACCCGCTTGTCGACGAGGTGGCGGTCGACGGCGTCGTCGTGAGGCTCTCCGAGGGCTTTGCCTACCTCATGCTGAACAAGCCCGCAGGATACCTGACCACCATGAGCGACCCACACGGTCGGCCCTGCGTGGCCTCGCTTGTTCCGACCGAGCGCCATCCCGGCCTCTTTCCCGTGGGGCGTCTTGACGCGGACACGACCGGCCTTCTGCTCTTCACCACCAACGGCGACCTGGCGCACCGTATGCTCCACCCCTCCACCCACGTGTGGAAGCACTATGTGGCGCTCGTGAGGGGCATCCCCACCAAGCGCGAGCTTGCGGCGCTCGCTGCGGGCGTGACGCTTGATGACGGACCGACCGCCCCCGCGCGGGTCGAGCTCCTTGACGCGCGCGACGCGACGTGTCGCGCCGTGGCTCCCGGAAGGGTACCCAAGGGCCATGCCGTGGTGGGCATCTCGATACACGAAGGAAGGAAGCACCAGGTCAAGCTCATGCTCGACGCGGTGGGGCATGAGGTCGTCAGGCTCCACCGAGACGCCTTCGGCCCCCTCGTGCTCGGCGACGTGGCCGAAGGGGAGTGGCGTGACCTCACGCCTGCCGAGCGCGCGGAGCTCGAGGCCCTCCTCTAGGGCCCCACATCAAGGCGGGGCGTACGCCCGGCCGCCACTTGCTACACTACCTAGGAAAGGTCTTTTGTAAGGAGTCACACATGAAGGTTGCCATTGACGGTCCCGCCGGTTCCGGAAAGTCCACCGTTGCCCACGCCATTGCCGACAGGTGTGGGCTCACCTTGCTTGACACGGGCGCCATGTATCGCTCCGTGGCCCTCGCGTGCGTCGAGCGCGGGCTCGACCTCGAGGACGCGGACGCGGTGGCTGAGGTCGCCCGAGCCGTCATCATCACCTTTGGACAGGGCGACCAGGGCCAGACCGTGCAGCTCGATGGCCGTGACGTCACCGCCGCCATCAGGACGCCCGAGATCGACAAGGCCGTCTCTCCCGTCTCCGCCAACCCCCTCGTCCGCGAGGCGATGGTCGCGCAGCAGCGTGCGATAGGAGAGGGCGTGGACGTGGTTGCGGAGGGACGCGACATCGGCACCGTCGTCTTTCCCGATGCCGAGGTCAAGGTGTACCTCACGGCGGACCCGGCCGCCCGTGCCCTCCGCCGTGCCGTCCAGCGCGATGGAGGAGACGCGGCAAAGGACGCGGAAGCCACGGCTGACGAGACAGCGGTGCAGGAGATCCTGGCGGACCTCATCCGCCGTGACGAGTATGACTCCAATCGCGAGGCGTCCCCCCTGCGTCCCGCGGACGACGCAGTGCACATCGACTCCTCTGACAAGACGGTTGACGAGGTCGTCGACATGATCGTTTCGCTCATGGAAGGAGCACGCTAGATGCGCGCGTTTGCCCACAACAGCTATGACGACTACTACGAGGCGCCCATGTCGGAGTTCCCGCTCCCGGCAAAGATGCTTTTGGCCTTTGCCGCCTGCGTCTGCGGGGCCTTCACCAAGCTGTTCTGGCCCTGGACCTTCGAGAACGGGGAGCTGCTGTGGAATGACAAGTCAGGCCGCGTGCTGATCATGAACCACGTGTCGCTGCTCGAGCCGGTGGCTACGCTCATCTCGATGTGGGCCCACAAGGTCCCCTGCCGGGCTATCTACAAGAGCGAGTGGGACAGGACCCCTGGTGCCAAGTGGCTCTTCTCGCGCCTTGGTGGCATTCCTGTCGAGCGCGGGACGGCCGACATCAAGTGTCTCCGCCGTGCGGAGAGGGCGCTCAAGCGCGGCGAGTGCGTCCTCATCTACCCCGAGGGGACGCGCATCAAGACCGACGACCAGCCCGTGGAGATTCATGGCGGCTTTGCGCTGATGGCAAAGATGGGCAAGTCCTCCGTCCAGCCCATCGCGGTGGTCGGCGCCCGTGACATTAGTCAGAACGGCACGCCGTTCAAGCGCCTCTTCTGGAGGGTCTTCTTCAAGGTCGGAGAGCCGATCTCCTTTGACCAGATGACCTCCACGGGCCGCAAGGAGCAGGCGGAGGAGATGGAGCGCGTGGCGATGCAGCGCGTCTATGAGCTGCGTGACGAGCTTCGTGCCGAGCATCCTGGAAAGAATTGACGCGGCGTGGCCGGCGCAGGGGAGAGCGGGACAAGGGAAAGGCCGAGACTATGTCTGTGAGCATCGAGGTCGCACGCGAGGCAGGCGCCTGCTACGGTGTCGAGCGTGCGCTGGACATGGCGTTTGACGCTGCGAAGGCGGGCGGGGACGTCTACACGCTCGGCCCTCTCATCCACAATCCCGTCGTGGTCTCAGACCTCGAGGCGCAGGGCGTGAGGGTCTCTGAGGGGCCACAGGTCCCGCGCGACTCAACGCTGCTCCTGCGCACCCATGGGGTGAGCCCCGACATCGAACGCGTGGCGCGCGAGACCGGGGCGCGCGTGCTCGACGCCACCTGTCCCTTCGTCAAGAAGGTGCACAAGGCGGTCGAGCGTCTTTCCGCCGAGGGATATCAAGTCATCATCGTGGGGGAGCAGGGCCACCCCGAGGTTGAGGGAACGCTTGGCCATGCCCCGGACGCCCTTGTGGTGGGGAGCGCCGCAGACCTTGGCGGCGCCTCGCTTGGACGTCGCGTCGGCGTCGTCGTCCAGACCACGATGGCGTTGGCGACGCTGAGAGAGGTCGTCGAGGCGCTCGTGGGCAGGTGCGAGGAGGTGCGCGTGCTCAACACCATCTGCGACGCCACGTCCAAACGCCAGGAGGCCGCGCGCGAGCTTGCCGGCCGCGCTGACGTGATGGTCGTCATCGGCGGGAGGAACTCGGCCAATACGACCCACCTCGCGCAGATCTGTTTCGAGGCGTGTGCCAGGACGCACCACATCGAGACGCCTGACGAGCTTGACCAGGCATGGTTTGCGGATGCCGCGCTCGTGGGCGTGACGGCGGGCGCATCTACGCCCCACACCCACATTGACGCCGTCTGCGACGCCATAGGGCGCCTCTCCTAGGACCTGGGGAGGGCGCACGTGCCGACGACGGGACCAAAGGAGTCGCGGAGGGCCGACTACGCCTCCACGCGCGAACAGGCAGATGGTGCCTGGATAGCGCAGGTGGAGGAAGGAAGCCCTGCCTGGGAGGCGGGGCTCGAGGAGGGCATGCGCATCCTCACGGTCAACGGCGTCGCGCTGCGTGACCTCATCGACTGGCGCTGGGAGGCGGATGGCGACGTCGCCGAGCTGGAGGTGTACGTACCCGATGACGACGAGGTCTACGCCTGCACGCTCGAGCGCGAGCCTGGGCAGGACTGGGGCGTCGACTTCACGGACGTGCTGTTCGACGGCATCCGCACCTGCGTCAACGCCTGCCAGTTCTGCTTCATGGCGATGCTCCCCGAAGACGCGCGCGCTTCTCTTTCCCTGCGCGATGACGACTATCGCCTCTCCTTCCTGCAGGGGAACTTCGTCACCCTCACCAACGTCTCGGACGAGGAGGTCGAGCGGATCATCCGCTGCAGGCTCGAGCCGATGAACGTGTCGCTCCATGCCATCTCTCCCGAGGTCAGGCGCCCGCTCATCGGCTGTCATGCCGACCGGGGGATCGAGGTGCTCGAGCGTCTGCTCGATGCGGGAATCGAGGTGCATGGGCAGATCGTGCTCTGCGCCGGCATCAATGACGGGGAGGAGCTGCGCCGCACCCTTGACTGGGTCGAGGGTCACGACTCCTTCACCTCGCTGGCACTCGTGCCGATGGGCTACACCAAGTACTCCAAGCGCTTCTCGTCATCCTTCTCGGAGGACCGGGAGGCCTCGCGAGAGGTTGTGCGCCTCCTGGAGCCCTACCAGCAGCGCGCCCGGCGTGAGCGGGGCATCACGCGCTTCCAGCTCTCCGACGAGTTCTACCTCGATGCCGACCTGCCCGTACCCTCCGCCGAGACCTACGATGGCTATCCGCAGTTCTACGATGGCATCGGCATGCTGAGGAGCTTTCTTGACGAATCCGACGAGGTCACGTCCTCGCGCGTCGACGAGCTGCGGGCGGTGACGGAATGGCTGCACGACACGGGACGCGAGGTGCTCTTCGTCTGTGGCGAGGCCGCGCAGGGCGTCATCGGCACCTTCTGCGATTCATGGGCATCGGCCCTAGGTCTTGCCGTCCCGTGCGCCCGCCCCTTCGCCATCAGGAACGACTACTACGGCGGCGACGTGAACGTCACCGGCCTCATCGTGAGCTGCGACCTGCTCGGGCAGCTCCCGGCAGACCTTTCGGGAAAGGTGGTCGTGCTTCCCGAGGTGATGTTCAACTTTGACCATGTCACCCTCGACGGGGACACCCTCGAGCACGTCCTTTCCGAGATCGGAGCTCGCGGCGGAGTGGCCATGGTTGCCCAGACGGGCCCGCACATGCTGCTGGAAGCGCTTCTGTCCCTGAGCTGATACGAAAGGGTAGGACCCTTCGATACGGAGGGCTGGGACCCTTTCGTATCGCGCCTCGGCGCTTCGTGTGGCGAATGCTAAAATTAAGGCGTATGTACGTCTAGGAGGAACGCTATGCCCAAACCCATCGTCGCCGTCGTGGGCCGCCCCAACGTGGGCAAGTCCACGCTCGTGAATCGCCTTGCCGAGACGCGCGCGGCCATCGTGCACGAGTCTCGCGGCGTCACGCGCGACCGCTCATACCACACGACCGACTGGAACGGCCGCGAGTTCGTGCTCATCGACACGGGCGGCATCGAGTCCGTCAAGTCCAAGGACGTCTTTGCCCCGCGCATCCGCGAGCAGGCGCTCGCCGCCTGCGACGAGGCCGACGTCATCATCTTCGTCGTCGACGGCACCGTCGGGGTGACGGACGAGGACGAGGAGGTCGCACGCGTCGTCCGCAAGTCCGACAAGCCCACGTTTTTGTGCGTCAACAAGCTCGACAACCCTGCCAATGACGGTGACCTCTGGGACTACTGGTCCCTCGGCGTGGGCGAACCGCGCGCCATCAGCGCGGGACACGGCCACGGCACGGGTGACCTCCTCGACGACGTCGTCGCGGCATTCCCGCCCGAGACGGACGATCCCGAGCCCGAAGACGACGCCCTCAACGTCGCCATCATCGGGCGCCCCAACGTCGGCAAGTCCTCGCTCGCCAACCGCCTTGCCAAGCGCAACCGCTCCATCGTGAGCGACGTCGCGGGGACCACGCGCGACGCCATCGACACCATGATCGAGTGGAAGGGCCAGCGCTTCCGCCTGGTCGACACCGCTGGCATGCGCAAGAAGACCCAGGTCCACGAGGACATCGAGTACTACAGCCTCGTCCGCGGGCTCGAGGCGATGGACCGCGCGGACGTGTGCCTGCTCGTGGTGGACGCCTCGGTGGGCGTCACGGAGCAGGACCAGAAGCTCGTGGGCATGGCGGTCGACCGCGGCTGCGCTCTCGTCATCCTGCTCAACAAGTGGGACCTCATCACCACCGAGCAGCAGCGCGACGAGGTAGCGCAATCGCTTGCCCAGCGCATGACCTTTGCGCCGTGGGCGCCCTCCATCAACGTGAGCGCGCTCACGGGCCGAGCGGTCGACAAGGTGCTCGAGGCCGCCGTCCGCGCTGCGGAAAACCATGCGCAGCAGATTCCCACACCCAAGCTCAACGCCCTGCTCACGCAGCTGAGGGAGTCCGGGCACACGGTCACGGACAAGGGACGCCGCCTCAAGGTCAACTATGGTGCCCAGACGGGAAGCAAGCCGCCCGTCTTCACCTTCTGGTGCAACGCGCCAGACCTCGTTGACGACAACTACGAGCGCTACCTCGAGAACCGCCTGCGCGAGGCCTTCGATCTCACGGGAACGCCCATCCGCCTGAAGTTCCGCAAGAAGTCGGAGGACTGACGTGGACACCTTCCTTGTGGTCTTTGCCGCCTGCATGGCGGGATCCATCGCCTTGTGCGGCATTCCCTTCGGTCTCATCATCGCGCGCAACCTGAACGGCATCGACGTGCGCGAGGCGGGATCGGGCAATATCGGCATGACCAACGTCGCCCGCACGGCCGGCGCCTCCGCTGCCGCTCTCACCTTTGCCTGCGACGTGGGCAAGGGGCTCTTCAGCATGCTGCTTGCCCGCACGTTTCTGGGCGTGACGATGCCCGAGGGCTTCTCCTTTGCCGTGACCGACCCCGGCTTTGCCGCGCTCACCGTCATCTATGCCTGCTGCGTTCTGGGCCACGTCTACAGCCCCTATCTCGGCTTTCATGGCGGGAAGGGCATATCGGTAGGGTTTGGCGCAGCGCTCGGGCTCCACTGGCCCATCGCGATCTGCCTTTTGGTGGCGTTTTTGCTGCTCGCGTTGCCCACCCGCTACATCTCGGCGGGTTCGATCTGCGCTGCCGCGACCCTTCCCATTCAGGCGGTCGCCTTGTGGCACCTGACGCCCTGGTCAACCATGCCGCTCATCCTCGTGAGCGTGGTCGTCATCTATGCGCACCGCTCCAACATCATCAAGCTCATCCGTGGCGAGGAGAGCCGCTTCAGCGTCAAGTCGTCTGAGGGCACGTCGTCTCGTCGCTCGCGGGTTCCGCCGACCAAGCGGCGCGAGTCTGAGCAGAACGAGGACTGGCGGTGACGGTGGGCAAGGTTGCTGTCGTGGGGACAGGCACGTGGGGGACGGCCTCCTGTTGCCTCGTCGCTCCCCATGCGGACGAGGTCTGCCTCTGGGCGCGTCGCGAGAGCGTTGCCCTTGGCATCAATCGCGACCACAGGAACCCGTCGCACCTCCCCGGCCTCCAGCTGCCCAGAAACGTGCATGCGACCAGTTCGCTTTCCGATGCGCTCGGGGACGCCACCGATGTCATCGTGGCAGTTCCGTCGGCCTTTGTGAGGGCGACGCTGACCAATGCCGCACCCTTCCTTTCTTCCGATGTCCCCATCCTCGTGCTGACCAAGGGCATGGAGAGGGGGACGGGCCTGCTCATGGCCGATCTCGTCGCCGACGTGGTCGGAAACGTCAGGCGCGTGGCTGCGCTATCGGGCCCCAACCATGCGGAAGAGGTTGCCGAAGGCAAGGTCTCGGCCGCGGTCATCGCGTCGCCTTCCCCTGATGTCGCCGAGCACTTCCAGTCGCTCATCGTCTCCGAGGCTTTTAGAGCCTATGCGAGCGATGACCTGGTGGGCGTCGAGGTCTGTGGCGCCTCAAAGAACGTCGTGGCCATAGCCGCCGGCATCGCGGTCGGTCTTGGGGCGGGAGACAACACGCTCGCGGCCCTCATGACGCGTGGCCTTGCCGAGATGGGGCGCCTCTCCGCTGCGCGCGGCGGTGACCCCCTCACCTGCATGGGACTTGCCGGGATGGGAGACTTGGTGGTCACCTGCACCTCGCGCCATTCGCGCAACCGCAGCTTTGGCGAGGCCTTTGCAAGGGGAGAGTCGCTCGCGTCGTACGAGGAGCGCACGGGCATGGTCGTTGAGGGCGCCCAGGCCGCGCTCTCCGTCTGGGAGATGGCCCATGCGCTCAACGTCGAGGCCCCCATCACCGATGCCGTGCATGACCTGCTCTATGAAGGCGCTTCGCTCACCGACGCCATCGACAGCCTGCTGACGCGCACGCCCCACGTCGAGTTCTACGGTATGGTCTAAGGAGAAGCCGTGATCGAGACAACGATCCACGTCGGGCTCAACGACGCCGACACCAGGGCGGCTATCTCCATGACGACGGGGAGTACACCGAGGAAAACACCATAGAGCTGTCCTTCATCGAGGTGCCGCAGGAGACGATCGACCTGATTGCGGAGGACCTCTGCACGTTCTTCCACCAGGAGTCGGTCTTCGTCACCACCGAACACATCAGGGCCTACACCATCCGAGACAAGGTTCGCGACAGCATCAGCTCCGACGAGCTTGTCGAGGCCATCAGCGACGAGGCGTCCGAGGAGTTCCCCGAGTATCGGTTCCTGGTGACCGCCGTGCCCCTGATGGCCGGCTGAAACGTGACCACGGGGAATCGCTGGTTGTTCTCGCATCATTTGATAAGTCGGTGTCGCTTCTGGAAATACGCTATGCTCTAGGGGCACCGGTTTCTCGGCACAAACGAATAGGGGGCTGCCATGACAGAGGACGTGAAGATTGCGCCGTCCATTCTTGCCTGTGACTTCTTGAGGCTCGGAGAGCAAGTTGCCAGCATCTCGAATGCCGACTTCGTTCACTACGACGTCATGGATGGCCATTTCGTGCCCAACCTCTCCTTTGGCCTTGACATCCTTCGTCAGGTCGCCTCCTCGACCGACGTCCCCGTCGACGCCCACCTCATGATCTCCAATCCCGATGCGGAGGCCGTCCGCTATGTCCAGGCGGGTGCCTCGATGGTGACCTTCCACATGGAGGCTACCAACCATGCGCACCGCGTGCTGCACGCCATCAAGGACGCCGGCGCCAAGGCAGGCGTCGTGCTCAACCCCGCCACCCCCGTGATCGCCCTTGACGCCATCATCGACGACGTCGACATGGTCCTGCTCATGTCGGTCAACCCCGGCTTTGGAGGACAGTCCTTCATCGATGTCACCTATCGCAAGCTCCGGCAGCTTCGGGCCCTGTGCTTCGAGCGCGGCGTCGAGCCCCTCATCGAGGTCGATGGGGGCGTGGGCATGGACAACGTCGCCGACGTCTGTGCGGCAGGCGCCAACGTTATCGTGGCGGGAAGCGCCGTCTTCCGCTCGGACGACCCAGCCAAGGTCGTGGAGGATCTTCGTCAGGCAGGGCGCACAGGCCTTGCCAAGAGGCTCTAGGCATGGCTGGGCAACGACTCTATCTTGACTATGCGGCAAGCGCGCCTGCCTGCGAGGCGTCGCTTGCGGCCGAGCGCGCCTACGAGCAGAGCGACTATGCGGGCGCCAACCCCAACTCGCTCCATACCTTGGGCCGTCAGTCAGCACGAGCGCTCGACGGTGCGCGCACCGACCTTGCCCGCTGCCTGGGAGGGGGCTTCAGACCCTCTGACGTGACCTTCACCTCGGGCGGCACCGAGTCCAACAACCTCGCGCTCTGGGGGCTTGCCGAGGGCGCGCGCTCCCGCGACAGGCGCCGCACGCGGGTTGTCCTCTCGGCCATCGAGCACGACTCCGTCCTGGACGTGGCGCCGAGCCTGCGCGACAGGGGGTTTGAGGTGAGCCTCGCGCCCGCAAATCGCGAGGGCGTCGTCACGCCCGAGGCCGTCTCCGCGCTCCTGGGGAGCGACGTCGCGCTCGTCTCGGTCATGGCGGCAAACAACGAGACGGGCATCATGCAGCCCATAGGGGCCATCGGACGTGCGTGCCACCAGGCTGGCGCCCTCATGCATACCGATGCCGTCCAGGCCTTTGGTCGCGTGCCGCTCGACCTCGGAGAGGTGGATGCCGTGAGCATCGCGGCCCACAAGATCGGCGGTCCGGTGGGCGTGGGCGCGCTCGTCGTCCGCTCGCGCGTTTCCCTGCGTCCCCAGAGCTTTGGTGGGGGACAGGAACAGGGGAGGCGTGCGGGGACGCAGGACGTGCGCGGTGCCCTCGCCTTTGCTGCGGCGGCCAGGGACTGTGTCGAGCACAGGGACGAGCGGCTGCAGGCAGTGTCAGAACGCGCCCAGAGGCTCCAGGAAGCCCTTTGCGGCCCAGATACGGGCATTCATGCCACGGTGGACCTTCCCTACGGCACGGGACGCCTGCCGGGGCTCGTGTCGCTTCTCGTCGAGGGGGTCGACTCGGAGACGTTGGTGCTCAAGCTCGACGAGGCGGGCTATGAGGTGTCTGCGGGTTCCGCCTGCTCGAGCGGGAGCCTTGACCCAAGCCACGTCCTGCTCGCCATGGGCATTCCCCGAAACGATGCGTTCAATTCCCTGCGCGTGAGCTTTGACGAGCGCGTATCGACAGAAGAGCTCGATGGGTTTGCGGCGGCCCTTTTGGGCATCGCTCAGAAGAGAAAGTGAGGCAGCGCATGTCAGAAGCCAGTAGCTTGGTAAGGCTCCAGGAGGTGGATCTCCAGCTCATCCGCCTTCGCAAGACGCTTTCAGCCATGCCGCAGCAGGAGAAGCTGCGTGCCATCGCGCTTGCCAAGAAGAAGCTCGCCGGCCAGCTCAAGCAGATCGTCGGCCAGCGCAAGGACGTCGAGATGGAGCTCGACGACAACGAGACCGAGCACCAGAAGATCGTCGACCAGACCGCGGAGGTGCGCGCGCGGGTGACCGAGCGCGTGCAGGGGTACCGCCAGATCCAGGACCTCGAGGCCCAGCTCACCTCCCTTGCCAAGCGCCAGGAGAAGCTCGAGTTCACGCACGTCGACATCGCCTCCCGCCTGGAGCGTCTCCAGAAGGCCGAGCGCAACGCGCGCGACCTGGGCGAGAAGCTCCTCGAGGAGGAGAAGTCACAGACCGAGTCCTTCGAGCAGAACAGCTCTGACCTCCAGGCGCGCGTCCGCGTGCTCGAGCAGGAGCGGGCGGCGCTCGTGAACTCGCTTCCCGAGGAGGTCGTGGCCACCTATGACGCGAGCGTCAGGCGCTTTGGCGGCCTCGCGGTCGAGACGCTCTCGTCAAACGTCCCGAGCGTCTGTCGCGTCAAGCTGCAGCCTGCCATCTTCCAGAAGCTCCAGAAGGGCGCGCGCATCACGGAGTGCCCGTACTGCCACAGGATGCTTGTCGTCATGGAGGTGGGTCAGCAATGAGCGAGACGGCGCAACCGCGGGTTCTCATCGTCGTCTCGGGAGGCATCGCCGCCTACAAGGCGTGCGAGGTGCTGCGCGGCCTGCAGAAGGCGGGCTGTGAGGTGCACGTCGCCATGACCGAGGACGCGACCCGCTTTGTGGGGACCGTCACCTTCGAGGCGCTGAGCGGACATGCCGTGGGCACCTCGCTCTACGGCAACCCCGAGACGCCGATACCCCACATCAAGCTCTCCGAATGGGCTGACCTCGTGCTCGTCTGCCCCGCCACCGCAAACCTGATGGCCAAGATGGCGTCAGGCATCGCCGACGACCTCGCCAGCGCCACCCTCCTTGCGGCAGCATCCCCCGTGCTCGTCGCTCCGGCGATGAACGTGCGCATGTGGGAGAACCCCGCCACGGTGGCAAACGTAAGGACGCTGGCATCGAGGGGCGTGTCCTTCGTCATGCCCACGCAGGGCCGCCTGGCCTGTGGCGACGTGGGAACGGGCAAGCTTGCCGACGTCGACGACATCGTCTCCGCCGCGCTCGGCATGCTGGGAGGCTCCGCTCCAGACGTGCCTTCGATGGCGCCCGAGACAATCGACCAAGGCAACGCAAACGCCTCCTTCATCGAGGCCCTGCGCGCTGCGGCCGCATCCTCGGGAGGGACCATCGTCGTCGAGAAGCCCGTGCGCGACCTCGAGGGATGGCGCTTCCTCATCACCGCCGGGCCGACACACGAGGCCATCGACCCGGTGCGCTTCATCGCCAACGCCTCGACGGGCAAGATGGGATACACCATCGCGCGCCGTGCGGCCGAGCGTGGCGCCCAGGTGACCATCATCTCGGGTCCCGTGTCGCTTGCGGCCCCAGACGGCGTCGAGGTCGTGCGCGTGACCTCTGCGGCGGAGATGTACGACGCCGCGACCAGCCGCTTTGGCCATGACGTGGACTGTGCGATCTGCACCGCCGCCGTGGCCGACTACACGCCTGCGCGCCCCGCTGACCACAAGCTCAAGAAGGGCATCGAGCGCATCGACGTCATCGAGCTCGTCGAGACCAAGGACATCCTCGCTGCGCTCTCGCGTATGAAGGACTCCGGGCAGGTCGTCGTCGGCTTTGCGGCCGAGACGAACGACCTCATCGACTACGCCCAGGCAAAGCTCGCCAAGAAGGGCTGCGACCTCATCGTGGCAAACGACGTCTCGCGCGCCGACTCCACCTTTGGGTCCGACACGAGCCGCATCTCCCTCGTGAGCGAGGGCGGCGTGGACGAGCACGAGACGCTGCCGCTCGAGCAGGTGGCGGACGTCATCCTCGACCGCGTGTGCGACATCATGGAGTCCCGAGCCTAAGCGGCAACATTCAGACCATCGTCCGTGACTCGGAAGGGATGCGCCCTTCGTGCAATATGGCACGAAGGGCGCATCCCCTTTGTCAGGTAGTTTACGGAGGGGTTAGTAGGCTCCGCCGCCACCGCCGCCGGCACCACCGCCACCGCCGCCCGAGGCGCCGCCGCCCGAGCCGCTGGAGCTTGCCGCCGAGGAGGCGCTCGTGAAGCCTTGGGAGAAGGCACTC
Source organism: uncultured Coriobacteriaceae bacterium (assembly GCA_902797175.1). Classification (GTDB taxonomy): domain Bacteria; phylum Actinomycetota; class Coriobacteriia; order Coriobacteriales; family Atopobiaceae; genus UBA1367. The sequence goes on from CADBRX010000158.1 coordinate 22,437, forward strand.
GCAGGAGAGCTTCCGCCCATGCTCGGCGAGCACCAGACCATGGAGTTGCCAAGGCGGTCGTCATTGGCGACTTCGGGAAGCGCGAGCTTGAGCTGCTCGGTCACCTTGTCGGCCACTCCGAGCACCACAGCCATGACCAAGAGGCGGTTCCAGAGCACCACGTCAGTCGGGACGGCCTCTTTTAGCCTGGTGAAGTCCTTGAGCCAGTTCTTCAGGGCCTTCATCTTGGCCTTGATCTCGACCGCCTCCGGAGACTGCGATGACTGGTTTCCAATGACGACAAACAAGAGCACGATGGTCGCAAAGAGAATTGCCAGACGGATGCCATAGGGCCAGATCTTGCCAATCATGCGCAACGCATCCTCCGAGAAGAGCCAGATGTCGGCCACCCCCAAAAAGAGGGTCACGAAGCTGATGCCTGCCGCCGTGATCAACACGTTGAAGGAGGCCTCATGCGAGTCGGCCTCGAGCGAGCGGAGGCTCACGGCGTCGGTGACCGCCTCCTTCCACTGGTCGAGGGCGAACTCGTAGGAGGACTCATGGCGATTGGCGACGCGCTTGAAGTCGGACATGAGGACGGTGTTGTCAGGTCGGTCATTGCCGTCCGAGATGCCCTGCGCCTGCGGCGCCACGTAGCCAAAGACGAAGTCGACCGTTGCCTTGTCGATGGGATCGCTCAGGCTTGTGGCCTTCTGGGGATCGAGGACGAGCCTCCAGTCCTCTTCCTCCTTGGCGCTACGAGCCAGTCGCTTGCGCAGGTAGGTTGCCTTTTCGAGCTTTACGACGCCCATGTCGTTCAGGCGCATGAGCGATGCGGTGAAGTCTGGCCCCACGCCCGCGCTTCCGGTATAGACGTAGGAGAGCACCGCGGGATGGTCTTCGGTGGGAACGTCGCGGAAGTACTTGTCATCAAAGGCCGCACGATGTCCCATGCGGTAGATGATGGCCGACGCGGCCATGGCGACAAGGTCGAGCACGATGACGATGTTCAGCGCCCACATCTTGATGTTCGTCCAGAAGTTCGCGCTCTCGAAGCGCTGGTTGGCCTTATCTGCCCAGGCGCCCTCCTCGGAAAGGATGGTGTCAAGACGGCTTTCACTGCGCTGCTCGAGCTGGGGGACCCAATCTGCAGGGAATGCAGCTCTGACCTCGGCAAAGTCACCAGAGCGTACGACCTGGAGGGTCATGGTGATCGTGCCGGGATCGCCCGCGCTCAGGTCGTTCCAGGCAGGGACCGTGCCCGACGGCACCTCGATGTTTCCGATGAGGGACGCGTTGTGGAGCCAACCGCGAAGGTTCTCTCCGGCAGTTACCTGCGTGCCCTCAGGGGCGCCGTAGAAATACACCTGGCATGTGACGTCGCTGGAGTCCTTGGTCCACTGACTGCCGACGAACTTCCAATACAGCTCGGCGGTATCGGACCAGCGTGCCACGGCTCCCGTGATGCGGTAGTTCACATAGAAGTACGCGACTTGGTTGCCCTTGGAGTAGTGCACGTCCACGCGCGTGCCCGTCGAGGTCTCCCGGGCGGTCCAGGTGCCATCGCGTGTCTCGTTAGGTTCGGAGGAGTACGTGTAGGGCACGAGCGTGCTCCCGTCACCTGCGACCTCGCCCGCCTCCTGGACGCTGAGCACGACGCTGCCAAGCTCGCTGTCGTTGGTCGGGATCTCCCAGTAGAAGCCGTGGAAGTCGCCGTCGAGGTTGACCGCGCGCCTTTCGCTCACAAGGAGTGACCCGTCCTCGTCGACGGTCGCCCAGATGACCGTCTGGTCGAGCGAGTAGTCCTTGTCGTCCGCCCAGGCGGGCGTGGCACACAGGAAGGCGCACGCAAAGAGGATCGCGAGCGCCGTCAGGAGGCATCTGAGCCCCTTGTGCTTCTTCAAAGCCATCTCAGTCCCTTCTCTGGGAAGTTCGTAGCTTCTATAGTACGTCAAACTGCGGTACTTTCTCATGCATGGACACCGCGTGAAGGGCCGTGATGCTATTCTGAAAGGCCGTGTGGCATGCATGAAGGAGGAACATGGCGGATTTACAGAAGCGGCTCTGCGTTGGATGTCACCTCTCCGTCGCGGACGGCTATGAGGCGATGGGCGCCACTGCGCTCGAGCTAGATGCCTCTACCTTCGCGTTCTTCACGCGCAACCCGCGCGGGGGAGGCGTGCGAGCCTTGGACGAGGACGACGTCGCCCGGCTGCGCCTTCTCATGTCCGATCATGGCTTTGGTCGCCTCGTCGCCCATGCGCCCTACACCATGAACCTCTGCTCCGCAAAGGAAGAGACCGTGTCGTTTGCGCGCCGCTCGATGGCGGAAGACCTCGCGCACCTCGAGCTCCTTCCGGGCAACTACTACAACTTCCATCCGGGAAGCCATGTCAAGCAGGGGGTGGACGAGGGGGTTCGCCTGATCTGCAAGGGCCTGAACGAGGTGCTCGTCCCTGGACAGGCGACGACCGTGCTGCTCGAGACCATGGCGGGCAAGGGCAGCGAGGTTGGCCGCAGCTTTGAGGAGCTTGCCCGAATCCTTGATGGCGTGAGGCACGACGAGCTCATGGGGGTGTGCCTTGATACCTGCCACGTCTGGGATGCGGGATATGATATCCGGGAGGGCCTTGACGAGGTCTTGGAGGAGTTCGATCGCGTGCTCGGCCTGGAACGTCTCAAGGCGCTGCACCTCAATGACTCAAAGAACGCGCGAGGCTCTCACAAGGACCGCCACGAGCGTCTGGGAGAGGGTGCGCTGGGCTTAGGAACCTTTAGACGCATCGTGGGCCACCCCGTGCTGCGGGAGCTGCCCATGGTCCTCGAGACGCCCAACGACCTCGAAGGCTACGGGCGAGAGATCTCGCTCCTTCGAACGCTTGCGGCTGATTCGGGACAAGAGAGGTAGTTTACGGTGGGCATTCTCATTGGTTGCGAGAAGCTGAGCCACGAATGGCCGGGAAAGCACGTGCTGGTGGACCAGTCCTTTGGGGTGAACGAGGGCGATCGCATCGGCATCGTCGGACGTAACGGCGACGGCAAGTCCACCCTCCTTCGGCTGCTTGACGGCTCGCTGGAGCCGGACGGTGGCACGATCACGTATCGCGGGGGCATCACGGTGGGCCTCCTTGGCCAGGACGACGCCTTCGAAGAGGACGAGACCGTCGCGCATGCCGTCGTGGGAGACGTTCCCGACTATGTCTGGGCCTCCGATTCCACGACCCGCGGGATAATCGAGAGGCTCGTGGGAGATGTTGGCTGGGAGAGCCGCATAGGAGAGCTCTCGGGAGGGCAGCGCCGACGCTGTGACCTCGCGCGCGTGCTTGTCGGGTCATGGGACGTGCTGCTCATGGACGAGCCGACCAACCACCTGGACCTGTCGGCCATCACGTGGCTCGCGAACCACCTCAAGCATCGCTTTGCGCCAGGGGAGGGGGCGCTTTTGCTCGTCACGCACGACCGCTGGTTCCTCGACGAGGTGTGCGAGGAGATGTGGGAGGTCCATGACGGAGCCATCGACCCCTTTGAGGGAGGCTATTCTGCCTACATCCAGCAGCGCGTTGAGCGAGAGCGTCAGGCCGCCGTCATCGAGGAGCGCCGTCAGAACACGTTGCGCAAGGAGCTCAACTGGCTTGCCCATGGCGCCAAGGCGCGAACGAGCAAGCCGCGCTTCAGGGTCGAGGCGGCGCGCGCCCTCATTGCCAACGACCCGCCGCTGCGCAACAGCATCGAGCTCAAGCGCATGGCTGTGAGCAGGCTGGGCAAGCAGGTCATCGAGATGAAGAACGTGAGCGTCTCCTATGGGGGCGACCCCGTCGTGAGGGACGTCTCGTGGCTCATCGGTCCCGGAGACCGCTATGCGATTCTGGGGGAGAACGGCGCTGGCAAGTCCACGCTCCTCAAGACGATGACGGGAAAGCTCCTGCCCGACAGGGGGTATGTGAGGATCGGAAAGTCCGTCAAGTTTGGCTTCATGTCGCAGCAGCTCGACTCGTTGGGAGAGTATGACGACTGGCGCGTGTCGGAACTTCTGGGCACCTTCAAGCGCCGCTATGTCGTCGACGGCAAGGAGCAGACGCCAGAGCAGCTCCTGGAGCGCATGGGCTTTGAGCGGAGGGACTTCCCGACGTTCATCAAGTCCCTCTCGGGAGGACAGCGGCGCAGGCTTGCTCTCATGTGCGTCCTCATGAGCGAGCCAAACGTGCTCGTGCTTGACGAGCCGGGAAACGACCTCGACACCGACATGCTTGCCGTCATGGAGGACCTGCTCGACACCTGGCCGGGGACTCTGCTTTTGGTGAGCCACGATCGCTACCTGGTCGAACGCGTGACTGACGATCAGTTTGCGCTTTTGGGAGGAGTCGTTCGACATGTCCCTGGTGGTGTTGATGAGTATCTTGAGCTGCTCAAACAGAGCAAACCTCAATTAGGGGTTGAGAGTTCTTCAAAACTCTCTAGCTCGACTTTATCTTCGACTACTCAACCAAGTTTCGACAATGTAGAAAAACCATCAAGTGGGTTGACAAATAGCGAACGTCGTGAGTTGAAGAAACGCCTCGATGCCGTAACGAGAAAGCTCGACAAGCTCTCCACCCTTCCTGACCAGCTCAAAGAGGAGCTTCGGCAAACAGACGCCACCGACTATCAAGCTCTCCTTGAGAAGCAGAAAGAGATCAGCGACGCCGAGGAAGAGATCGCGCTCCTCGAGGAGGAGTGGCTGGAACTGTCTGAGCGCCTTGGGTGACGCGTGGTGCGCTACCATTCTCATCGAAGATTAATCTTTGCATCAGGAACGGTTAATCTCTGAACGCCATCATGCTACTTGTCAGACGGCACGCACCAAACACAGAAAGGAAGCATGATCATGGAGAAGCTTGAGAAGGTCGAGCTCGTTCGCGAGAAGTGTGGCGTCACCTACGAGGAGGCCAAGCGCGCGCTTGAAGAGACCGACTTTGACGTGCTGGACGCCATCGTGATGCTCGAGCGCGAGGGCAAGGCGTCTTCGCAGACCGCGAGCTACGCCACCACCACCGAGCCTTCCGGCGCGCTCTCTGAAGAGATGACCCGTGCTCAGAACGAATATCACGAGCAGAGCAAGAAGACCAAGTTCGGCGAGCTCTGGACATCGTTCTGTGAGCAGGTCAAGGTCATCGTGCGCTCGGGACTTGACATGACCTTCATCGCCGAGCGCAACGGCGAGCGCGTGATTGCCATCCCGCTTCTGTTCGTCGTCATTGGCATCCTGGTGTGGGGCGCCGCACTGTGGCTGATGATCATCGGCCTCTTCTTCGGGTTCCGCTATCGCATCGAGGGCGCAAGCCCCCTGACGATCGACGTGAACGAGGCCATGGACAAGGCAGCCGATGTGGCAGACGGCCTCAAGAACGACTTCACGAACAAGGATGAGTAGCGCGACATAACGCGCTTCTGCCCCCGTCGCCTGAGCGTGACGGGGGCACGCATTTTGGGAGGTGTCAGGACCGGTGACCAAGATCCTGGTGGTTGAGGACGAGGCCAAGATCGCTCGCTTCGTGGAGCTCGAGCTAACCCACGAGGGCTACGAGGTCGACAAGGTCGACAACGGGCGTTCCGCCGTCGAGCAGGCCCTCGAGAACGACTACGACCTCGTTCTGCTGGACATCCTGCTTCCCCAGCTCAACGGGATGGAGGTGCTGAGGCGCATCCGCAAGGAGAAGGACGTTCCCGTCATCCTCCTCACGGCACGCGACGCCGTGATGGATAAGGTCGCGGGACTCGATGCGGGAGCCGATGACTACATCACCAAGCCCTTCGCCATCGAGGAGCTCCTCGCACGCATCCGCGTGGCGCTCAAGAGGCGGGAGGTCCAGGCTTCGACACCCGTCCCTGAGGGTCAAGCTGTCGTTGAGCCTGACAGACACGTGCTTTCGGCGCACGGCGTCACGTTGGATGTCGAACGCCATGAGGTCGTTGCGAACGGCGATCCCATAGAGCTCACCAATCGCGAGTTCGAGGTCCTCAAGGCGCTGATGGAGAACCTCAACATCGTCATGAGCAGGGAGCGTCTCGCGCAGCTTGCCTGCGGATACGACTTCGTGGGCGAAACCAACATCATCGACGTGTACATACGACACCTTCGTTCCAAGATCGACGACCGCTATGGCATCAAGCTCATCACGACGGTGAGGGGAGTGGGATATGTCATCAGGGAGTCCTAGCACCCGCGACAGGCGTCTGAGGCCGAGCGTCTCGACCGCCCGCTCGATCACGTGGAGCTTCTGGTGGCGTAAGGTCATATCGTGGCTGCTCTTTGACGTTTTGGTCATCTGCCTTTTGGGTGCCATGTTTATCTGGCACTGCTCCTCGACCCTTCCTTCAAACGCGCTCGACGGCATCACGACGACCTACGGGGGAGTCACCGTCGTCTCGCCGAGCTCCTGGACCTTTTCGGGCAGCGGGCTCGACGTCTCGACGTGGGTCTGCACGATCCTTGGTGGCGACGGGCACAGCTATGAGTTCAAGGTGATGCCGTTCTTCTTGGCGTGCCTTCCCGTCACCGCCTTCATGCTCGTCTTTGAGTTCTTTGACGTCATCGACTTCTTTTCTGACACGCGGCGCGTGCGCAGGCAGCTCCAGCCGCTCAACGACCTTGCCGTGCTGGCGGACAGCATCGGAAACGCCGGCGTCGTCGACCCCATGGCCGGTTCTGGCGACGCGTCCAAGATGGCGACGCTCGAGCAGGCGATCACCCGTGCCTCCGTCGACTCTCCGACCGTCAGCACCGGCGACCAGGATCTGCGTTCCATCGAGGTTGCCCTGAACGGCCTGCTGCGCCAGATGCAGGAGGCCAAGCTCCAGCAGATGCGCTTCGTCTCTGACGCCAGCCACGAGCTCAGGACGCCCATTGCCGTCATCCAGGGATATGTGAACATGCTTGACAGGTGGGGCGCTACGGACGAGGACGTGCTGCGCGAGTCCATCGAGGCGCTCAAGAGCGAGTCCGAGCACATGCAGGAGCTCGTGGAGCAGCTCCTCTTCCTGGCGCGCGGCGACTCGGGAAGAAACACCCTCCAGCGCACCGACGTGAACCTTGCGGGCGTGGTGCACGAGGTGTGGGAAGAGTCCTGCATGATAGACGAGGGCCATAAGTACGCCTGCACGGTTGCGGAGGGCGACGAGGACGATCGTGCCTTCTCGGTCACGGGCGACCTGGCCATGCTCAAGCAGGTGCTGCGCATCGTGGTGCAGAACTCCCAGAAGTACTCGCCCAAGGGCACGACCATCACGCTCGGCTGCACGCAGGACGCAAACGCCGTCACCTGCACGGTTCAGGACGAGGGCATCGGCATGACCGAGGAGGACGTCGCACACGTCTTCGAGCGCTTCTATCGTGCCGAGGGCGCCCGTGCGGAAGGTGCGTCCGGATCTGGCCTCGGGCTCTCCATCGCGAAGTGGATCGTGGACGCCCACGGTGGCACCATCGAGGTGCTCTCGCGCGAAGGCGTCGGCAGTCGCTTCCGCATCCGCATCCCCAAGGAGAAGAGCTGATACCATAGAGGCACGGTTGAGGCGAGAGGAGAGTGCGATGAGGCTGCAGCTAGCGATGGATGTCCCTGAGGTCGCTACCGTCATGGAGGTGGCGGACCTCGTCTATGGGATCGTCGACATCTTTGAGGTCGGCACTCCCGTCATCATGAAGTACGGCAACGCCCCCATCAGGGCGCTCAAGGAGCGCTATCCCGAATGGACCATCCTTGCCGACTCCAAGATCATGGACGGCGGCTCGGTCGAGTGCCTTGACCTCGTGCGCGCGGGCGCCGACATCGTCACGGTCCTGGCCGTCTCGGACAACGCGACCATCAGCGAGGTCGTCGAGACGGCGCATGCCTATGGCCGCGAGGTCATGGTGGACCTCATGTGCGTGACCGACATAGCCGAGCGCTCGAAGGAGCTCATGGGGCTGGGGGCAGACTACATCGCCGTCCACACCGCCTTTGACGTCCAGAAGTACGGGCGCTCGCCGCTCAAGGACCTGCGCGTGCTCGTGGGGGCCATCGACCCCGCACACGCCGCGGTTGCCGGAGGCGTCAAGCAGGCCACCATCTCAGACTACGTCGCCGAGAACCCCGGCATCGTCATCGCGGGCGCGGCGCTCTATGGCGCACCCGATGTCGAGCAGGCGGCCATGGACATGAAGGCTGCGCTTACGGTCTAAGCCCATCATGCAGAGGCGGCGATACGTAAGGGTGGGACCCCTTCGTATCGCCGTTATTTGATACGTTGGGGTCCCACCCTTACGTATCGGTCAAACTGACTCAAAGGGGAGTATCCCTTCCGAGTCAGTTATTGCCCATCGGACGATTGCACAATTTGCTCTCTACACGTCACACAAGCTTTGGAGCGGCATCCATTGTGGCATTCCCCTCTTTTGTAAGAAACTGATATGCATTGTCATTGCATAGAGAGGGCATGGGGCCCTCAGCGAGAAAGGGGACAGCAATGGATGAGGATCGTCAGGAAGTGTTCGACGCGCTGTGCACGCGCGCAAGCCAGCTCTTTGGCAAGGACCCCTCGGAGTTCACGCTCGAGACCAAGTGGTCTGACCTCAACATCAAGTCCGTGCAGGTCTCCCAGATCACCACGTACCTCGAGGACGAGCTCGACATCGAGGTTCCTTACATGAAGTTCCGCCGCTGCGAGACCTTCGGCGAGTCGGTGGACTTCGTGGCCGACCTGCTCGACGAGTAAGGGGAGACACCATGGCATTTCTTGAGCCTCGCATCCCTGAGGACTGGGTAGCGGTAACCGACAAGAAGCTCTCTGACCTCGTGCAGATGACGGGCGAGCTCGCCACCTTCAACGAGGACGAGATTCCCATCTACTGGGATCCCGACACCGAGGGATACATCTTCCTGCACAAGGAGGAGTTCGGCGGAGTCGAGATGATGGCCGCCTACCGCGTCGCCCGCCAGCCCAACGACAACCAGGCCGACGTCGACCTCGCAAAGTCCGACGACCCGATGGCCCGCATGGGCCAGGGCTTCTGCCCTCCGTTCAACCCGCACACCTACGAGGTCGAGCCGGGCATCGTCTGCATGCAG
>CADBRX010000159.1 GCA_902797175.1 uncultured Coriobacteriaceae bacterium
CATGCGGAAGGCCTCGAGCATGGTGGTCTTCTTCTCGGAGAGGTCGAGCAGGCGGTCGTTGGGGATGACGATGAGGGTGTCGACGTTGTCGGAGAGCGTCTCGATGCCGCTGATGGCGGACTGGGAGCGCTTGCGTCCCTCAAAGGTGAACGGCTTGGTGACGACGCCGACCGTGAGGGCGCCCACGTCGTTCTTGGCGATGTCGGCAACGACGGGAGCAGCGCCGGTTCCGGTGCCGCCGCCCTCGCCCGCGGTGATGAAGACCATGTCGGCGCCGGCAAGGGCGGCCTTGATCTCGTCGTGGCTGTCCTCGGCGGACTCGCGACCCACCTCGGGGTTGGCGCCCGCGCCGAGGCCCTTGGTGATGTCGGTCCCGATGTGGACCTTGATGTCGGCATCCGAGATTGCCAGCGCCTGTGCGTCGGTGTTGATGGCGACGAACTCGACCCCGCGGATGCCCTCCTCGATCATGCGGTTGACGGCGTTGGTTCCGCCGCCGCCCACTCCGACGACCTTGATGACGGCGAGGTAATTGCTGGGGATGTCGACTTCCTTGATCATGGCTCCTCCTTGTGCTGCCGGGTCTGCGCCCGACACCCTTCTTTGTTTCTCTGCTGCCTGTGGCTACGTTTGAGTCTGCGGTTGTGTTGCGTTATGCGACGTGTTTGCTTCGTTCATGAGCAATCAGGAAAACCCTAAACCTCAGGTTGACCTCGATGTCCAATCTAAAGCGAGGTATATTTGCACAACTTGAGCCTTTACGTCAACACTTTTGTGCAAACGGTGGAATACGCTGGTCAACCGCTGCAAAATCAGGGGACGCGAACGTCTTGGGGACTCACTCTGAACTTGACATCGACTCGTCAGAACCCTCATCCGCAGATGAGGTCGAGCCTTCCGAACCCTCGGCGGGAGCCGCCTCGGTCGTCAAGGGCGCCGCCTCGAGGTCTCCCGTCGCTCCCGTTCCGCTCTCGACCGACTCGGTGTCGACCATGCGGTAGGACGGGTTGGAGGGGACGCGCACATTGACGTAGGTCAGCCTGTTGGGGTACTTGGCCATGAGCTGGTCGATCACGGCCTCCTTCGTCTCGATTGACGTCGGCGCTCCCAGGGATATCTCGACCCCACTCTTGAGGATGCAGGAGATGCCCTCGACGCTCGATGCGTTGATGCTCACGATCTCGTTCCAGAAGTCTGGGGACAGGTTGACGCGGTAGGTGCGGATGGCGTCGAAGACCTCGTCGTCGGCATGGGTGCCCGCGACGGGATTGACGGTCTGGGGGACGTCGGTGATGACGAGCGTCTCCGTGCCGGAGACGTATGCCAGCGCCGCCTCGATAATCGACTGGCCCTCCCCCGCGACGATCTTGACGGGCTCGATCCAGACGTCGTCGTCGCCCATGCACCAGACCACGCTGCCCGAGTTCATCATGACGATGGTCGCCACCGTGCGCTCGGTCACCTCGACCTTGAGCCGGTCGGGAAACTCGCGCGAGAGCCTGACGTCTTTGACCCACGGGTTGCGGTGCAGGTTGTCCACGATGAGGGTCTCGTCGTAGTTGAGGAGGGTGGTACCCTCGGGCACGCCCGCGAGCGCCGCGATGTCGTCGGCGCTGATGTGCTCCGTCGGCTCGGCGCTGATTGACGAGATGGTGAAGGCATCCGTGTGCGAGAGCACGACGAGGGCGATGGCCCCCGCAATGAAGAGCGCGACGAGGCTCACGAGGGCTATGGCGATGCCCTTCAAGGGAAGCGTCCTCCTGGGCGTCGCCTTCGTGCCCCTGCCGCCCCTGGCGGAGGGGGACGAGACCGCCCTCATCTTGGTCGTGGAGCCGGCAGAGGCACCGGCGGCCTTGGTGCGGCGCGGCGCCTTGGGCTCGACCCTCTTCGTTGCCTCCCTCTTATGTGGCTTCCTGTCAGCCATATGCTCCCTATCAGTCAAACCCGAGGAACTTCACCTCGGGAAGGAGATTGACCCCATGGCGCTCCATCACGTCGGCGTGCATCTTCTGCAGCACGAGCAGCACGTCGTTTGCCGTGGCGCCCCCGTTGTTCACCACGAAGTTGGCATGCGTGTCCGACACCTGCGCGCCGCCCACGGCGTAGCCCTTGAGGCCGCACAACTCGACCAGACTGCCCGCGGACCCACCGGGCGGGTTCCTGAAGACGGATCCGCAGGTGGGCTTGCCCATGGGCTGCTTTCTCCGCCTGCGGGAAAGCCGCTGCTCCATGTCTTCGGCGATCTCCTTGGGGTCGCGGTCGGACAGGCAAAACGATGCCTCGAGGACAATCTCGCCCGCGGGGATGGAGGTGTAGCGATACCCCCACTCGATGTCGTTTGCCTCGTAGCGCACGAGTCCCTTTCCCGGTCTGAACGTCACCACCGAGGCAACGTGGCGGCCGATCCACTCGTCACGCGTGCCGGCGTCCATCGAGATGGCGCCACCGACCGTGCCGGGGATGCCCACGCACGGCTCGAGCCCCGAAAGCCCGTTTGACTGGCACTCGTTGACGAGCTTGGAGAGGAGCACGGAGCCTCCCGCGCTCACCTGTCCCCCGTCCTCAAACGAGATGCGCGAGAACTCGCGCCCGAGCCTGATGACGCAGCCGTCATAGCCCTTGTCGGACACGAGCACGTTGGTGCCCCTGCCGAGGACGACCCAGCCCACCTGCTCGCGGTCGAGGACCTCGACCGCATGGGCAAGGGCGGGATAGGTGTGGGCGGTCACGCTGAGCGCAGCGGGGCCCCCGATGCGGTAGCTTGTGCGGTGGGCAAGCCGCTCGTCACGGACGGCCTCCACCCCGAGCGAGCCCGAGAGGCTCAGGTACGCGTTGTAGACGCTCACTATGCCCGCCCGTCGCCCTTGGCGTCCATCTCTGCGCGCGCGGCGATGAACGCGGGGCCGATCGCGGTGACGTCGCCCGCGCCCTGCGTGATGAGCAGGTCTCCGGGGCGGCAGGTCTCGCAGAGATGGCGGATGAGCTCCTTGCGGTTTGAGATGTAGGTGACGTCCTTGACCTGGCCGGCCTCGCGCACCGCGAGCGACACCGTCTTGCCCGAGACGCCCGGAATGGGCATCTCGCCCGCGGAGAACACGTCCATGACCACGAGCTTGTCGGCAAGGTCGAAGGCGGTGGCAAAGCCGTCCGCGAGCGCCTTGGTGCGCGAGTAGCGGTGCGGCTGGAAGACGCAGACGATGCGCTCGTACGAGAGGGCGCGTGCGGCCGTGAGCGTGGCCTTGATCTCGGTCGGGTGGTGACCGTAGTCGTCGATGACCGTGATGCCGTCAACGTCGCCCACGTGGGTGAAGCGGCGGTGCGCCCCCTTGAACGAGGAGAGCGCCTCCGCGGCCTTGGCGGGGTCTGCCCCGAGCGTGGCCGCGACGGCGATGCATGCGCAGGCGTTTGCCATGTTGTGCCTGCCGGGGTTTGCCGTGAGCTCGACGGCGACCTCTTCGCCGGAGGGGCAGCGGACCTTGAAGCGGCTCGTGATGTCACCGGTCGGCTCTCCGGGCACGCACACGAAGTCGTTGCCCTCGTCAAAGCCATAGGTCACCACGGTGCGCCCCGTGGAGCGGGCCAGCTCCACGTAGTGCGCGACGTCGCCATTGATGACGACCGTGCCGTCGTCGCCCACGAGGCTCATGAACTCGCAGAAGGTGCGCTCGATGTTCTCGAGGGTGCCGTAATGGTCGAGGTGGTCCGCCTCGATGTTGGTGACCACCACCACGCTCGGGCGCAGGAAGAGGAACGAGCCGTCGGACTCGTCCGCCTCGCACACAAAGTAGCCGCCCTTGCCGTTGCGCCCGTTGGTGCCGTACTCCTCCACCACGCCGCCGATGAGGAAGGACGGGTCCCATCCCAGGTGGTCGAGCATGGTGGCGACCATCGACGACGTCGTGGTCTTGCCGTGGGTTCCCGCGACGGCGACCGTCTTGGCGTCGAGCGAGAGGGCCGAGAGCATCTTGGCGCGCGGCCAGACGGGGATGCCCAGCTCGCGGGCTCGGACGACTTCGACGTTCTCGTCGGGAATGGCGGAGGAGATGACGACGACCTCGGGCTTCTCCTGGTCGATGGTCGCGGCGTCATGGCCCACGTGGACCGTGATGCCCGCATCCTCGAGGTCGCGGACGTAGCGTGACACCTTGACGTCAGAACCGGTCACCTGGCAGCCGCGCTGATGAAGCACGAGGGCGATGCCGCTCATGCCCGCACCACCGATGCCGATGAAGTGCACCGCGGAAAAGCTCGAAGCGCTGGGGATGTCTTCCATGGAAACCCTCTCTCAAAAAGACAAATGTAGCCTTCCCATTGTACTCAATGGGAAGGCCATGGCTGTGCTCCGAAGCGTTGTCCGCCATCTTCCCATGATACGAAGGGTCCCACCCTTTTGCGACATGAACAAAGGGGTCCCACCCTTTTGTGCTGTTATGTAGGGGTTACGAGCGGGCGATGGACTCCACGGCGTCAGCGAGGGCTGCGGCGGCACGGTCCTGGCCAAGGCCCTGCGCCGCAACGCGCATGGCGTCGCGCCTTTCCGCGTCGTCGAGAAGCCCCAGAACCGTGCTTTCGAAGGCGGGCGTGTCGATCTGGTCGTCGGGGAGCAGCTCTGCCGCCCCCTCGTCCACGAGCAGGTGCGCGTTGGTGGTCTGGTGGTCCGCCGTCGCAAAGGGATAGGGCACGAGTATCGACGGCACGGCCTTGGCGGCGATCTCCGCCACCGACGAGGCGCCTGCACGCGAGAGGACGAGGTCGGCGGCGGCGAGGGCATGGCCCATGTCGTCGATGTAGGGCATGACCTGCCAGCGGGCGGCCTCCTCGTCGCTTAGGCCCAGCGCGCTGACGACGGAGTCGTACTCGCCCTTGCCCGTCGAGTGGATGACGCGCACCCCCTCGCGCGACAAGATCTTGTCCTTGAGGGCCGTGACGCCTTGGTTGAGGTGGCGCGCGCCGAGGCTGCCGCCAAAGACGAGCAGGAGCGTCTCGTCGTCGGCCACGCCGAGCAGCTTCCGCCCGTCCTCACGACGGGCGTCGACGACCGAGCGGCGGACGGGGTTGCCCGTCGTGACCACCTTGGTATGCGCCCCCGTGCGCCCCTCGAAGGCCTTTGCGGCCGCAGGGAACGACAGGCAGAGCGCCGCAGAATTCTTGACGCTGATCTTGTTGGCAAGCCCCGGGACCGAGTTCTGCTCGTGCAGGGCATAGGGAACCCCATGGCTTGCGCACCAGCGGACGAGCGGGAGCTCCACGTAGGCGCCGAAGCCGACGGCGACGTCGGGGGCGCCCTCCTCCTTGAAGATCTTGCCCACCGTGCGCTGGGCGATCAGGATGAGCGCCACGGCGGAAGGAAGCGTCCAGGGCTGCGAGCGATCGAAGCCCGCCACCTTGATGGGGTGCAGCGGAAAGCCTGCCTGGGGCACCAGCGTCGCCTCGAGGCGCGTCGACTGGCCAAAGAACTCGACCTGGTGCCCGCGCGCCGCGAGCTCTTCGGCGAGCGCGAGGGCGGGGTTGATGTGGCCGGCGGTCCCTCCGGCCGCGATGGCCACCTTGAGCTGCTTCTTCATGGCGCTATTTCCTCCTGCCGGTATTGCCTCGCGCCGAACGGAGCCTGTCGGATGCGCTGGGGCCCAGATCGATGCGGCGACGTCCGTTGCTGTCGACGCTCACCCTTCCCTCGTGGGAGCCAAGGGCTGCGCGCGACGAGCGGATGGCGTCGGGGCTCGTGTCGCGCAGTCCCCCGCCGACGACGGTGAACCCGCGCGCCGAGCGCGGCGTCGCCTCGCCCACAAAGGTCGGGCTGTCCGCGCGCACGTCCCCCGAGGAGAGGGTCCAGTCGCGGCGGCGCTCGTCAAAGACCGTGTCGGGAAGGCTCGAGTGGCGCGAGACCGACGCGATGAAGCCCACGAGCAGAAGGCACGAGATGATGGACGAGCCACCGTACGAGACGAAGGGCACGGGCTTGCCCGTGAGCGGGATCATCCCCAGCACGCCGCAGATGTTGACGAGCAGTTGGATGACGATCATGGTGGTGCATCCCGCGGCGACCAGGCGTCCCGAGAGGTCGGGGGCATAGCGCGCGATCTGCAGGCCCGCCCACGCAAGCGCGGCAAAGGCAAGGAGCATGCCCAGCGTGCCCGCAAGGCCGAGCTCCTCCCCTATGACCGCAAAGATGAAGTCGTTGTGCGCCATGGGGAGGTAGGAGTACTTCTGGCGCGAAAGCCCGATGCCCACACCAAAGAGCCCGCCGGACCCGAAGGCATAGAAGCCCTGGATGAGCTGGTAGCCGTCGCCGTAGGGGTCCTTCCACGGGTTGAGGACCGTCATCACGCGCGCACGGGAATAGGCGTCCTTGAAGGCCAGAATCAGCACCGCGATGACGCCGACGCCCGCCGCCATGGCGAGCGCCCGGCGCGACACGCCGGCAAGGTAGCCCATCACGTACAGCGTGAGCGCGCAGATGATGGTCGTGCCCTTGTCGGGCTGCAGGATGATGAGTCCCAGCGGGAGGCCGACGCCGATGGCCATGAGGTAGGTGAAGGTGGTGAAGGAGAGCGAGAAGTCCTCGTAGTAGCGCTGCGCCACGTTGGCCGCCGTGAGGATGACGGTGATCTTGGCAAACTCGGAGGGCTGGAGGTTGAAGCCGCCGATGGAGATCCAGCGCGTGGCGCCATAGGCGTCAAGGCCCGCCGACGAGGTCAGTACGAGCCCCAGCAGCACGATGGTCGCAATCCACACGGCGGGCAGCAGAAAGCGCACCCAGAGGTGGTAGTCGCTCACCGCCACGACGGCGGCCGCGACGAGGCCGATCGCGCCAAAGATGAGCTGGCGCTGCAGGTAGTAGGCGGCGTTGTAGTCCGACTCGAACGCGGCCATGGCCGTGATGGAGGAGGACGAGTAGATCATGAGCAGTCCCAGCGCCACGAGCGCAAACGTCATCGCGTAGAGGATGAGCCGTGGCTGCATGAAGCGCGACGGGGTCGCGAGGATGTTCCTCTCGCGGCGCTCGGCGCGCGTGCCCGTGGCCATCGATCCCGCCATCATGTTGCTCAGCACCCCTTCCCAGCCGCGGCGACGCGCGCCGCCACGAGGTCCTTGAAGACGCGGCCGCGCTCCTCGAAGCTGCTGAACTCGTCAAAGGAGGCGCAGGCCGGCGAGAGCAGCACGACGTCGCCCGGACGGGCGAGCGCGATGCCCTGGTCGAGCGCGTCCTCGAGGTGCTCCGCGCGCGCGACGGTCACGCCCGCGTCGTCGAGGCCCTTGTGCGCGGCCTCCTCCATGCGCTCGCCCGCTGCCCCAAAGCAGACCACCGCGTGGCAGGTTCCAGCAGCGGCAGCCATGAGGCTCGTCAGGTCGGTCCCCTTGTCCTTGCCGCCCAGAAGCAGCACGACCGTGCCGGGGACGAAGGCCGTCAGCGCCTTCTCGACCGAATCGGTATTGGTCGCCTTGGAGTCGTTCACAAAGCTCACGCCCGCGATCTCTCCGCAGGGCTCGATGCGGTGCTCGAGGGGACGGAACGCCCGCAGCCCTGCGCGCACCCCCTCGACGTCCGCGCCGACCGACAGCGCGAGGGCGCTCGCCGCAAGCGCGTTCTGCACGTTGTGCTCGCCCTTGATGAAGAGCTCCCCCACGCCCACGAGCGCCTGCTCGACGCCGCGCAGGCGCACAACGAGCTCGCCGTCGCGCACGAAGGCGGCAGAGGGGGTGGCGGGGTCGTCTGAGGTGCTCAGGTGGCAGACGCACAGCCCGCGCTCCTCGAGCCGCGCTATGGCCGCGCGGCACCACGCGTCCTCGCACGAGACGACCGCCAGGTCGTCGGGGGTGAGGTTTGCGAAGGCCTTCTCCTTTGCGAGGGCATATGCCTCCATGGAGCCATGCCACGACAGGTGGTCGGGCGTCACGTTGAGCAGGCAGGCGGCCTTGGGATGGAGCCTGGAGGTGGTGGCGAGCTGGTAGCTCGAGAGCTCCGCCACAAACCACTCCCCATCGCGGCGCTCGTCGAGCACGCTCGTGATGAGGGTGCCGATGTTTCCCACGGCCTCGGCGTCCAGACCCGCAGCGCGCAGGAGCTCGGCCGTGAGCGCCGTCGTGGTGGTCTTGCCGTTGGTGCCCGTGATGGCCACCCACCGCTCGGGGCTCTCGCGCCAGGCAAACTCGGGCTCCCCCATCACCTCGCCGGCGTGGGCGCGCGCATGCGCAAAGAACTCGGATCGCTCCGAGATCCCCGGCGACACGACCGCCAGCTCATAGGAGCCCTCGATGTCCTCGGTCCCCAGAACGACATGGACGCCCAGGTCGCGGAGGCTGTCCACGACGGGGCCCTCCGTGGATGAGAGCCCGCCGTACAGCGTGACCGAGGCGGAGTGACGGACGAGGTAGCGCGCCACGTCCGCGCCGGTCTTGCCCAGACCGAGCACGAGCGTGTCGCCAAAGCGTGGTGTGGAGGTTTCCATGGTGTGTTCCTAGCCAAGCTGGAAGTAGAGGGCAAAGCCGAGCGCCGCAAACGCCCCGGAGACGATCCAGAAGCGGATGACGACCTTCGTCTCCGACCAGCCCAGCTTCTCGAAGTGGTGATGAATGGGTGCCATGAGGAAGACGCGGTTGCCCGTGAGCTTGAAGCTCAGCACCTGGATGATGACGGAGAGCGCCTCGATGACAAAGAGCCCGCCCATGACGAGCGAGGTCACCTCGGTCTTGGTGAGCACCGCGAGCCCCGCGAAGGCGGCGCCGAGCGCAAGCGAGCCCGTGTCGCCCATGAAGATCGACGCGGGATAGCAGTTGTGCCACAGAAAGCCGATGCACGAGCCGCCCATGGAGGCGGCAAAGACGGCGAGGTTGATCTTGTCGTAGCGGAAGGCGACCATGGCCATGACGAGCATGACGACCATCGAGCAGCCGCCGGCAAGGCCGTCCAGGCCGTCGGTCAGGTTGACGGCGTTGGAGAGGCCCGCCATGAGGAAGAACACGAAGATCAGGTAGAGCCACGGTATGCGTACGAGCATGCCGCCCATGGGGACGGCCGAGGTGAGGATGCCCAGGTCGAGGGTGATGCCGCCTGGGAAGGCGAGCGTGGGCTCCACGCCGGCCCCGTTGACCGCGACGAGGCAGAAGACGACCGAGATGATGATGAGACCTGCCATCTTCTGCGACGGCGTGAGGCCCAGCGAGCGGCTGTGGGCGACCGACTCGATGTCGTCAAGCAGGCCGAGCGATCCGGTGGCGAGCGTCACCGCCATGATGAGGACCAGGTCGGGCGTCCACTTTCCCATGAGCCAGCAGGTGAACACGGTGCCCAGCAGGATGACCACGCCACCCATGGTGGGCGTGCCCTGCTTGACGAGGTGGCGCTGCGGCCCGTCGGCGCGGATCTGCTGGCCGATCTGCTCGTGACGCATGAGGCGGATGAAGAGCGGCATGAGGACCGCGGTGACGAACGCCGCGATGCCTGCCGAAAGGAAGACCTGGTAGGTCGGGTAGTTGGGATTTCCAAACATCAGGCAAGGACCCCCTTAGCAAACTCGTCGAGCCCCATGAAGCGCGACGCCTTGACCAGGACGAGGTCCTTCTCGCCAAAGACGCCCCTGAGCGCGTCGAGGGCCGAGGCGCCGTCGGCAAAGCGCTCGATCAGGTCGCCCGAGAACCCCATGGTATAGGCCGCCTCGGCCATGGCGTCGGCAGCCTCCCCGCCCACGAACACGAGCAGGTCGGGATGCTTTGCCGCCGCGTAGGCGCCGATGTAGCCATGCAGGCGCGCGGACTCGTCGCCCAGCTCGCCCACCTCGCCCAGGACGGCCACGCGCCGCCCCTCGCACGCCATGGAGCAGAGCACGTCGAGCGCGCCCGCCATGGAGTTGGGGCTTGCGTTGTACGAGTCGTCGATCACGCGCGGGCGTCCCGGCGCCTGCTTGATCTCGAGCCGCATGCCGGTGTGCTCCATGCCCGAGATGGCCTTGGCCGCAAGGGCCCGGTCGACGCCCAGGCGCCAGACGATGGCCATGGCCAGCAGGAAGTCGGACACCACGTGGGTGCCCGGGACGCTCAGCCGCGTGAAGAGCTCGCAGCCGTCAGGAAACGCTATCGCCACCGTCGCGCAGCCCTCGTCGTCGAGGGAGAGCGAGCGCAGCGCCACCGCGTTGCCCTCGCCCGACCCCACGTGCAGGACCTCGATGCCCGCCGGTGCGGCATAGCGCCTCTCGATGAGGTCGCCAAAGTCGTTGTCCGCGGTCAGGACCAGACACGAGGGGACGCTTGCCTGGGCGTCGTCGGTCGGCCGCATGCCCGATACGATCTCGGCCTTGGCGTGCGCGATGGCCTCGCGCGAGCCGAGGATACCGATGTGGCTCGTGCCCACGTTGGTGATGAGCGACACGTCGGGATGCGCCACGGCGGCCAGCCTGGTCAGCTCGCCGGCGTGGTCCATGCCCATCTCGCAGACCACGAACTCGTCCGACGAGTCGGCGGAAAGCAGCGTGAGCGAGAGCCCGATCAGGTTGTTGTGGTTTCCTGCCGTGGCGTGCACCTTGCCACCCACGGCAAGCCCCGCCGCCAGCATGTCCTTGGTGGTCGTCTTGCCCACCGAGCCCGTAACGCCCACGACCACCCACTGCGGGTTGTGGGCGCGCCATGCGGCGGCAAGCTTGAGCAGAAACTCGGTGGCGTCGTCGCCCGCGGCACGCATGAGCGTGCACCCGCGGTCGAGCGCCATGCGCCTCAGGGACTCGTCCGGCTTGGTCGTGAGCACGACGGCCGAGGCGCCTCGCTCTATGGCCGAGGGAGCGTAGGCGTTGCCGTCGACACGCTCCCCGGAAAAGCACACAAAGAGGGAGCCCTCCCCCACCTGGCGGGAGTCGATGACCACGTTCGAGACGCGGCCGCCGCCCCCGACGAGGACGTCGGCACCCGTGGCGGCAGCGACCTCGTTCATTGAAAGCTGAAGCATATCGTTCCTTCCCGACGCTAGTACTCGGGCTGCACGCCCGCATCGTTCAGCGTCTCGCTCATGATAGACGAGAACGTCGGCGCTGCCGAGCCACTTGCCAGGTATGGGGTCCCATTGAGACCAACGTACACGAGAACTTCAGGGTCTGAGGCTGGCGCAAAGCCCACAAATGAAGACATGAAGGAGTTTGAGAGGTAGCCTCCCTCTTCGGAAGCCTGCTCGCCCGTTCCGGTCTTGCCCGCCACGTCGTAGCCGGGGACCTGCGCGTTCACGCCCGTGCCGCTGTCGACGACGGTGCGCATCATGTCGATCACCTGGTCGCAGGTCTCCTGGGACACGATCTGCTCGCCCTGGGGCCACTCCGCCTCGGCGCCGCCCTGGTGCACCAGGAAGTGCGGGGTGCACGGGTAGCCCCCGTTGGCGATGGCGCCCACGGCGCGCACCATCTGCACCATGGGGATGGCGAGGCCCTGGCCAAAGGCCATCGAGCCCGTCGTGGAGCCGTCGTATTCCTCGAGCGTGCGCACGAGGCCCGCCTCCTCGCCCGGGAAGTCGATGCCCGTCGCATGCCCGATGCCAAAGGCGTCGACGCCCGCCGAGAAGATCTCGGGCCCGATGGACTCCTGCGCCACCATGGCGAGGCCGGTGTTGGACGAGCGGCGCATCATCTCGGTGAGGCTCATGGACATGGTGTAGTCGCGGCCGTCGTCGTCATAGACCAGGTCGTCGCCTACCTCGACGGCGGCGGGCACGACGTAGGTGGTCCACGGCGTCACGAGCCCGTTCTCGATGCCGATGGCAGAGGTCAAGATCTTGAAGATCGAGCCGGGCTCGTAGGAGGACGAGACGGGCTTCAGCGTCTCGGAGCCCTCCGCCATCTGCGAGAAGTCCGTGATGGGCAGAAGCGGCGTGGAGCAGGCGGCGAGGATCTCCCCCGTCTTGGGGTCCGTGACCATCACGGTGCCCGACTCCGCCTGGAAGTCCTTGACCGCAAGCGCGATCTTCTCCTCGGCCACCATCTGCACGTCCACGTCAAGCGAGGTCACGATGTCGGTGCCGTTCTTTGCCTCGACGACCGTCGCCGTCGCGCCGGCGATGGGGGTGCCCCCAATGCCCTTCTCCATGACCATGACGCCGTCGGTGCCGCGGAGGATGTCGTCGTAGTAGTACTCGAGGCCCGAAAGGCCGTCCCCGTCGATGCCCACGATGCCGAGCACCTGGCCCCCGACGTTGCCGTACGGGTAGCTTCGCTTGGAGTCGTCCACAAAGTAGATGCCGCTGACTTCCGCCTCCTCGAGGGCGGCCATGAGCGCCTCGGCCTTGTCCTCGTCGACGGCGCGCTCGATGTAGATGAAGGTCGTGTCTGAGCGCAGCTTGTCCAGATACTCCTTGCGCTCCCCGCCTAGATGCTTCACCAGAAGGTCGGCCACGGTGCCTGGGTCGGCCACCTCGGTGGGGTTGCAGTAGATGGTCTTGCAGTCGACGCTGATGGCGAGCACGTTGCCGTTGCGGTCATAGATGGTGCCGCGACGCGCCCTGAGCGTCATCTCGTCCGTGCGGGAGTACTCCGCGGCCTGGGAGAGGTCGCGGGCGCTGATGACCTGCAGCCACACGAGCCTGAGCGCGACCAGCGCAAAGAGGGCAAGCATGACGACGAAGACCACGTCGATCTCGTTGTCGAAGCCGCCCGAGCCCGAGCCTCCGTAGACCGACGAGCGCCTCCTATAGCGAGCGCGAGAGGCCTCGTCATACGAAGAGGCCTCGTCCGTCTCGACGTCCCAGTCGGAACGCCTCTGTCTGCCACGGTCCCGCATGGGCCCCTAGGCTTCATCCTGTGCGTTGATGGGAAGGCCCACGTACGCCATGACCACGCTCGTGGCGGTGTTCACCTCGTCGATGAGTCCCTCGCCCTGGGCCGAGGAGTCCGCGAGCGACTGGGCGACGGTCTCCGCCACCTGGTCCTCGAGCGGCTCGTCGACAAGGTGAGCCGAGGGGCCCTTCTTTGTTGACGGGGAGCTCGAGAGGGCGCCCGTCGTCGTGGACGCGGTCTCCACCTCGATCGAGGCGCGGGCCTGCAGGGCGTCTTCCTCCTTGGTCGGGAGAGAGACGCGGTCGTGCTCGGTCGCGTAGACCATGCCGTAGTTCTGCGTCGCGATGCGGGTGATGCGCGACGTGTTGGAGAGCACCGAGCGCTCGATCCTGAGCGACGAGTTTGCCGCCTCGGCCTCTTCGATGCTCGCCTGCATCTGGAGGTTGGACTGGAGGCAGGTGACCGTCGCCGTGGTGAGCGCCACGCGCCCGGCACCAAGGGCCACGAAGGCCGCTATGGCAAGCACGACGAGGCGGACCTGGACCAAGAAGTCCGACGTCACCCCGCGACGCACGCGGGCATCGGCTCCTCCTCCCTCGACGATGTCGAAGGAAGGCCTCTCTGCGACCTCGTAGTCCCATTGCCGCTCGACGAAGTCGAGACGCGGGGCTTCTGTTCCTCGATAGCTCATGGTGTCGGTGACTCTCTGGTTCGTTGGTGGTGTGATGGTGGTGCGTTTGTGGTGTGTTGTGCTTCGTTTCTGCTGCGTTTGTATCGGCACGCGGCCTTTCGGCCGGTATGCCCTGGCTTGCCCCTAGGCTGACGTGGTGTCCAGCCTTTCGGCCACGCGCATGAGCGCGCTGCGCGCCCTGGGGTTCTGGCGCACCTCCTCGTCTGTGGCGACGAGGGGCCTTCTCGTCTTGACGTCGAGCATCGGCACGTTCCCGCACACGCAGACCGGAAGGTCCGGAGGGCAGGTGCATCCTTGGCTCATCTCGGCAAACACGTGCTTGACGATGCGGTCCTCAAGGGAGTGGTAGCTGATCACGCAGATCCGCGCACCGGGGTTTGCCCAGTGCACTGCGGAGCGCAACCCCCTCTCGAGGGCATCGAGCTCGTGGTTCACCTCGATGCGCAGAGCCTGGAAGGTCCTGCGCGCCGGATGGCCCCCGTGACGCCGCTGCGCGGCGGGGATGCCCGCCTTCACGACCTCGACCAGCTGGAGCGTGGTCGAAATCGGCGCCTTCTCGCGCGTGCGCACGATCTGGCGGGCAATGCGCGAGGCGTTGCGCTCGTCCCCATATACGCGCAAGATCCGGGCGAGGTCAGCTTCGTTGTAGTGGTTTACGACCTCATCTGCGGTTAGGGTGTTGTTCCCCGGATCCATGCGCATGTCAAGCGGAGCGTTCTCGTTGTACGAGAAGCCCCTCTCGGGGATGTCGAGTTGCGGTGACGAGACGCCGAGGTCAAACAAGAAGCAGTCGACCCCCGGCACCTCGGCCTGGACGAGCAGCTCGTCAAGGGACTCGAAGTTTCCCTTGAGGAAGCGGTGCTCCGCGCCGGGAACCTCGCGCTCGAAGCGCGCGGATGCGGCGGCAAGCGCCATGTCGTCCTGGTCGATCCCGATGGAGAGCCCATCGGGCGCCACCCACCTTGCGAGCTCAACCGAATGTCCGGCCCCGCCCAGGGTGCAGTCGCAGACGACCTCGCCCGGCTTGGGGTCCAGATACCGGATGACCTCTTCGAGCATCACGGGTACATGCCGATATTCCCCTGTCAAGACGTCCACCCCCCCACGGGCTGCTAGCCAAACATGAGCGCGTCGAGGTCGTCCTCGAAGCTCTCCTGCTCGGCACGCCACTTGTCGGCATTCCACACCTCAAAGTGGTCTCCGCTGCCAATGACCATGACCTCTCCGACAAGGCCGAGCGCCTCGCGCCTTCCGGGCTTGGCGACGTCCAGCTTGCCGAGCGCAATGCGGCCCGCCGAGTCGATGTCGGCATCGACGGCGCTTGCGTAGAGGCCACGCCTGAGCTTGACGTCCTTGGTGTCGCGGGGGTTGTACTGGCGGTCGCCGTACGTAAAGAGCCCCTCGACCCAAGCGTCAAAGCCCTCGGGGGTGAACCCGTACACGCAGTCCTTGACGGGAACCAGCTTGATGCGCTTGTCGACTTCCTTGCGGAAGGGAGAGGGAAAGGTGATGCGGGCCTTGCCGTCCACGTTCATCGGATACGTACCGGTCACCGCAAGCCTCCCCTCTGTCACGAATCTAGATGGCAATCCCCCATGGATGCGCGATGAACACTTTATACCAACTCCGACACTTCGCGACACTTGAAAACACTTTTTGACATATTCGGATGGATTTTTGGGCTGGATGGCCCCACGAGGTTTCGTCGCTGTTACGCGAACCCCAACATCTTGTGAGAACGACTGTTTGTGCCACAAGGCGCCATGTGAAGGAATCTTGAAGGCCTGACTCACAGGGGTCCCACCCCTTTGAGTCAAAATGACTCAAAGGGGTGGGACCCCTGTGAGTCAGGCGAGGTTATACGTGGGCGCGGGGGTGTGCCTCGAGGTAGACGGAGCGTATGTGGCTGCGGTCAACGTGGGTGTAGAGCTGCGTCGTGGAGACGCTCGCGTGGCCCAGCAGCTCCTGGACGATGCGCAGGTCGGCGCCGCCCTCCAGAAGATGCGTCGCAAAGCTGTGGCGCAAGGTGTGGGGGTGCAGCCCCTCGATGCCCGCGTAGGCGCCGTACTTCTCGACGATGGTGTGCACCGCCTGGCGCGTCATGCGTCCGCCGCGCGCATTGAGGAAGACGGCGGGCGTCGCGGGGCGGCCCGAGACGAGCACGGGCCGTGCGTCGGCCAGGTAGGACGCCAGCACGCGCGCGGCGCTCCCCAGCACGGGAACGATGCGCTCCTTGGAGCCCTTGCCAAAGACGCGCAGGACCTCCTCGTCCAGATAGAGGTCGCCCGTGTCGAGGCCGCAGAGCTCGCTCACGCGCAGGCCGCAGCCATAGAGCACCTCCAGGATGGCCCGGTCGCGCAGGAGCGAGGCCTTCGCCAGCTGCCCCTTGCGTGTGGAGGCGTCCCCATGCCATTCGTACATACGCTCGTCGAGCAGGGCAAACGCCTGCTCGCGCGAGATGACATCGGGGAGCCGCTCGGGCTTCTTGGGCAGCATCAGGTCGGCCGTCGGGTGGTTCTCGCAGATCTGCTCGGCCACCATGAAGCGGTGGAAGCCCTTGATGGCGGAAATGGCGCGCTCTATGGACGCGGGCGCGAGGCCGACGTCGTCCAGCGCGCGGATGTGGGCCTCGACCGCCTGCCGCGTGACGTCGTCGGGACGGGTTATGCCCTCCCCCGCCAGGTATGCCAGGTAGCGCCTCAGGTCGCGCCCGTAGGACTCCACGGTGTTCTCGGAGCTTCCCCGCTCGACCGAGAGGTAGCCCAGGTACTCGTCGGCGGCGCGGGTGAGCGGCGTTGCGGCCTCCCCCTCGCGACGGACGCTCGCGACGCGCGGGCCCGCTCCCCTCCTTGCGGCGGACAAGGCCTATGCCCCCTGCACCTGGTCAGGAATGACCGGCACCCCGACCACCTTGATGTCCTTGCGCTCGACCCCCTCGCGGCGCGCGATGGCCGCGCGCACGAACTCGCGGAAGAGCGGCTGCGGCACGTTGGGGCGGCTCTTGAACTCGGGGTGCGCCTGGCAGGCGACGAACCACGGGTGCGTGTCCTCGGGAAGCTCCACCATCTCGACCAGGCGACCGTCGGGGCTCGTGCCGGAGATGACGAGGCCCGCCTCGGTGAGTGCGTCTCGGTAGGCGTTGTTGACCTCGTAGCGGTGGCGGTGGCGCTCGTAGACGAGCTCCTCGCCGTAGGCCTCGCGCGCCAGCGTGCCCGGGGCCACCACGCAGGGATAGGCGCCCAGGCGCATGGTGCCGCCCTTGTCGTCAACGCCCTCCTGGTCGGGCATGAGGTCGATCACGGGATAGGCGCAGTCGGGCACGAACTCGGTGGAGCTGGCGCCGTCCATGCCGCAGACGTTTCGGGCAAACTCGCACACGGCCACCTGCAGGCCCAGGCAGACGCCTAGGTAGGGAATCTTGTGCTCGCGCGCCCGCTGTGCCGCCAAGATCTTGCCCTCGATGCCGCGGATGCCAAAGCCGCCTGGCACCAGGATGCCGTCCGCGTCTCCCAGGACCTCCTCCACATGCTCTGCGTCGAGGGCCTCGCCATCGATGAGCTCGATGTCCACGTGGCGGCCGTAGAAGACGCCGGAGTGGTGCAGGGCCTCGATGACCGAGAGGTAGGCGTCGGGCAGCTGCGTGTACTTGCCCACCACCTTGATCTTGGTCACGCTCTTGAGCGCCTCCGCCTCGTGCAGGGCGCCCGTGAAGGAATACCAGCTGCTCATGTCGCTCTCGCGCGGGTCAAGGCCCAGCTTCTCGCAGACCTTGAGGTCAAAGCCCTGGTCGGCGAGGTGGCGCGGCACGTCGTAGATGCTGGGGCAGTCGGAGTTCTCAAAGACGCAGTCCGCGTCCACGTCGCAGAAGCTCGCGATCTTGGCGCGCACGGAGGCGTCGACCTCGTGGTCGGAGCGGCAGACGATGAAGTCGGGCTGCAGGCCCATCGAGCGCAGCTCCTTGACCGAGTGCTGCGTGGGCTTGGTCTTGATCTCGTGCGCGGCCGCGATGTAGGGCACGAGGCTCACGTGGATGAGCACGGTCTCGCCCGCGCCCTTCTCCTTGCGGAACTGGCGCACGGCCTCCACGAAGGGCTGGCCCTCGATGTCGCCGATGGTGCCACCGAGCTCGGTGATGACCACGTCGGCGTCGGTCTGCTCCTCGATCAGGCGGAAGCGGTCCTTGATCTCGTTCGTGACGTGCGGGATGACCTGCACCGTGCCGCCCAGGAAGTCCCCGCGGCGCTCGCGCTCGATGAGGTCCTGGTAGATGAGGCCCGAGGTGAAGTTTGACTGGGCCGTGAGGTTCTCGTTGATGAAGCGCTCGTAGTGGCCGAGGTCCAGGTCGGTCTCCTTGCCGTCCTCCGTCACGAAGACCTCGCCGTGCTGGAAGGGGCTCATGGTGCCAGGGTCCACGTTGAGGTAGGGGTCGGCCTTCTGCATCATGACGCGATAGCCGCGCGACTTGAGGAGGCGCCCCAGAGACGCCGCCGTAATGCCCTTGCCGAGCGCCGAGACCACACCACCGGTGACGAAGACGTGTTTGGTCATGATTGCCTCCCGTAAGTCGCATGAGCCACTCCTACGGGACTTCATGTTACCGCGAACCGAGACACGGATACGAACGTGTTCGCTCGCCGTTACCGCTTCGTTACCCTGAAAACGTGCGGAACACGCAACGGCATTGCCCGTTCCGCGAGCGGAACGGGCAATGCCGTTGCGTGTTCCGTATTTGTCGGCGCGCTATGCGACGCTCTCCTTGATGTCGTCGGCGACGTCTGCCGCCTTCCCCATGGCGTCGTTGATGTCGCTCACCAGGGCGCCCTTGCCCTCAAGGCTGTAGCGGAAGCCAAAGAACAGTCCGATGACGAGCAGCCACAGGGTGGCGCCCCAGATGAACATGCCCAGGATGACGAAGAGCACCGGCAGGGCGATGATGCGCTCGCCCTTGCGCTCGGCGACGAACGTCGTGTCCATGCCCGAGTGCGCCAGCTCCTTGCACTTTGCGCAGAACTTGTTCCAGGCGCTGGCAGCCTTTGACTCCGTGCGCTCGGAGCGCTCCTCGGACCTCTCCTCGTCCTCAAGGGCCTCGGCGATCTCGACGACCAGCTCCGGCTCCTCGACCTTGGCGGCCTTGCCCTCGCGCTCGAGCATGATGATCGCGTCAAGCACCTCGTACCCGCAGGCCTCAAGCGCCTCGCGCGCCACCTCGTAGCTGACTCCGCACTTCTCGCGGACGAGCTCGACCTTCTCCAGATTCTCCATGATCAACACCCTTTCTGTGTTTGGGGCCTTGCGGCCTTCCCTCTGACGGCTTCCATAGTGAGGTTCAGAAATGAAGGGTGCTCGAGGGGACGATTAAGCTTGCATGAGGGTTACCCTGCATCTTTTTGGTCCAGAACCGAGCAAAGATTAATCCCGCCTACACCTTGGGTTAATCAACGGCGGGCATACTGTCCTATAGAAACGCGCGGGGACAGAGGGTCTCCGCACCGAAGTAAGAAAGAGGTCATCATGGCCACCATCTTTGCCCTGCCCGTCCTTCTGCTCGTACTGCCCGTCACGTGCTGGGCGATCGGGCTCGCCCTGAGGGTGATGGGCTGGACGCTGCGCGCCGTCTTCACCGTGCTGGGCATCTTCCTGTTCCCGCTCATCCTGCTGGCAGCGCTCGCCCACGGCGCCATCGTGCTGGCGCTCCCGCTCGGCCTGTGCTGGCTCGTGTATTCGTTGCTCGTCACGGACTGACCGACGATTTCGCCTCGTTTCTACAACTAGTTCTTTACTACTCTCCACCTAGTTTTGTATACTAGGTGGAGAGTTCTTTATGGGAGAGGAGGTTACCCATGTCAGCCTTCGACATGCCCGTCCCCGCAACCGCAATGGTTTCCCGCCCGGCCCAAAGGCAGCGCTACACCAAGGGCGAGGAGATCGCGAACGCCGTCTCGCACGGCATAGGGTGCGCGCTCGCCATCGTCGCGCTCGTGCTGCTCGCCCTGCGGGCGGCCAGCCATAGTGACGGCGTGCGCATAGCGGCGGCCTTCCTCATGGGGGTCCCGCTCATTGTCGAGTACCTCTTCTCGACGCTCTACCACGCCGTCCAGGCGCCGCATGCCAAGAGCGTCCTGCGCGTCTTTGACCATGCCTGCATCTATCTGCTCATTGCGGGAAGCTACGCCCCCTTTGCCCTGGTCACGCTTGCAGACCACGGCGGCCCTCGGCTCTTCTTGGTGGTGTGCGCGCTTGCCGTGGCGGGGGCCACGGCCGAGGCGTTCCTGCGCGAGAGGCAGCCCGGGTGGATCACGCCCATCATCTACCTTGCCATGGGATGGGCCATCATCTTCCACATCGGCGACGTCTATGCCCTGCTCTCCGCCCCCGCCTTCTGGCTGCTCCTGTCGGGCGGGCTCTGCTACTCCGCGGGAGTGATCTTCTACGCCATGCCCAAGGTCCGCTACATGCACTCGATCTTTCACCTGTTCGTGCTGGCGGGGTCGATCTGCATCACGCTGTCCGCGCTGCTCTTTGTGGTGTAGCGGAACGCCCGACGGCATTGCCCGTTCCGCATGACAGGAACGGGCAACGCCGTCGGGTGTTCTGCCGATCAGTCTCTTCTGGATGTTAGCGCTCGCCGCGGTCCACGTAGGCGTTGTCGTAATGCTCGTCCGCGATGTAGGGCGCCGGATCGCCTTCCCAGATGACGGAGCCGTTGACGATGAGCTTCTCGAGGCCGTCGACCATCTCGCATACCTTGGCGATCGATGGGCGCGAGCCGTGCGGGTACTTGGAGGTGAAGTACACCGTGCACAGGCGGCGCGTGGTGGGCAGCTCGTGGGAGCGCGTATGCACGATGGGCACGAGGTCGATGCCCGTCCTGAAGTGGCCCTCCTGCTCCTCGTCCTCCTCGACGAAGGTCATGAGCTGCGCATGGGCATATTCCTGGTCGGGGTCATAGATGGTGTCGAACGAGTCGATGAGGCCGTCGTTGTACACAAGCAGGACACGCATGGTTTCTCCTTACATCGTAGCCTAGGGGCGGGCTGAAAAGCCGCCGACCCTAGGTGACAGTGTAGGCCAAAGCGTCGCGGAACATAGCGCGATTCGACGTCCGACCGCACGAAGTTCCCGCAGGGGACCGATCCGCTCCCCTATCCCTCGTGCTCGACCTCGATGCCGAGTTCCGCGGGCATGAAGCGGGGGCTGACACTCTCTTCGGTCACGATGACCGAGGCGGACAGGCGCGTGCCGATCACGCAGGACTCCGCCAAGGTCTTCCCATAGGTGAGGCCGATCGCCACGCCCGCAAAGAAGGCGTCGCCCGCGCCGGTCGTGTCGACCACGCCCACCTCGCGGGCCGGGCAGATGCCCCTCTCCCCTCCTCGCTCCGCGTAGACCGAGCCCTGCGCGCCCATCGTCACGACCATGCGGCGGATATGCGCCTGCTCGATCCGCTGCGCCAGGATTTCGCACATCTCCTCGGGCGATACGCGGTCGTAGTCCTCCGAGAAGAGGATCCCGGCTTCCTGCTGGTTGCAGACAAAGCAGTCGATGCGCTTGAGGAGGTCGCGTCGCTCGCTTGCGATGGACATGTTGGTGACCGGGGAGTAGACCCGCTTGTCGTAGCGCTCCGCCAGGGTGAGGATGCGCTTGAGGATCGACACCTCGATGTCCATCTCGACGGCGATGCTGTCCGCCTGCGAGAAGATCTCGTCGCCCTGCTCGTCGAGGATGTTCTCGATCTCGCTCAGGTCAGGCCGCTTTGATATGGAGGCCACGACGTCGCCGGTGTGGTCAAAGATTGCGAGCCAGGTGCCCAGGCCGTCGTCGGTGCGCCGTATGTAGGACGTGTTGCAGCGATGCCGCTCCAGCTTCTCGAGCACGCCGGTGCTGGTCCCGCTGCGGTCGACCACGCTCACGAAGGTCGGCCGCAGCTCGACGTTGGCGATGTCCTCGGCGATGTTGCGGCTCACGCCGCCGTGCACCTCCACGACCCTTCCCGCGTTTCTGCCCGCAGGTATGTACTGGGCGTTTGGATAGCCCTTGATGTCGACGAACGTGGCCCCAATGACGACGATTCCCGTGCCCATCGCTACCCCTCTCTTGAACGGACCTCGGAGCCTGACTCGGAAGGGATACTCCCTTTTGAGTCAGGTGTGTGCGACTAGTGCGTGGCACCCTTCGGCTTGGACGCGATCACGGCGTTGCGATAGTCGGGATTGCCCGTGACCTCGCGAATGACGTGCAGCTCAGGCGGGAAGTGCACCTCGGTCTCCTCCTGCGTGAGCTCGATTTCGACCATCGCCTGGTCGTCCCAGCACGGGAAGAGGTCAATCTCCAGGTACTGGCCCGCATAGGTCAGGCAGTAGCGCGTCTTCTCGATCTGGCGGAAGGCCGGGTCCGCCTGCATGAGCAGGGTCAGGTACTCGCGCTCGGACAGGCGGCGCTGCAGCTCCATGCGCGTGTGGTTCTTGGTGATGCGCTTCTCGGTGAGGTAGTAGATGTAGTTGCCCTCAGAGCCGCGCTGGCGGATGCGAATCTCCTGGTCAGGCTCGGAGCGCAGGTAGGTCTGCACGATGTCCACGCGCTCGCAGTTGGGCAGCGAGTCGAGCCACGCCACGTCGGGATACTCGATGAGAAACTTGCGCTCGATCTCGAAGGGGGCGAGGTCTCCCAAGAAGTATGTGATCTCGCGCATGAGGTGGCGCATCTTCTCCTCGAAGTCGCTGCGGTTGTCGATCACGCGAAAGTGCGGGTGACCCGTCCACGCGGCGATGAACTTGTCGTCGAGCGCGGCCGCCTCCTCCACCGACTCGTAGCGCGCGCCGTTGTTGTCGAGGGTGTAGAACTCCTCGGCGCCTTTGGCGGCGGAGACCAGGTGAAAGACCGCGTCGTAGTCATCGCGCAGCTCGATCTCGGTCTTGCCGAGAAAGGACAGCACGTGGGCGAACTCCTCGTCATTCATGTACGCCTTGTTGTCCAGCTCGCCACGGTCGCAGACGATGACGACGCGATCGGCGTCCATGCCCTCGGCGGCGCGCTCGAAGACCTGCTCCTTCTGCAGCTGCAGCAGCATCTGGCACTTCTGGTAGTCCTCGTTTGAGGCGCAGGTCCACGGGGCCACGCCACCCGATATGAGCGAGGTCGCGGTCTCCGGCACCACGAGGACGGTGTATCCGAGGTGCGCGAGGTCGCGCTGGATGCGGGTCAGGGCAGTCGTCTTGCCGCCACAGGGTCCGCCCGTGACGACAATCTTGGTTACCTTTGGCATGGACAGCTCCTTCTTTCAGGCACGTACCGTCAAAACAGCGTGGGCTCGCCCTCCGACGGGCCGAGCATCTCGCGGGCATGGGCAAGCGAGGCCTCGGTCACCGAACCCGAGAGCATGCGGGCGACCTCGGCTACGCGCTTCTCGCCGTCGATCCTCTGCAAGGTGGTCTGGGGGACGCTGTCACCTTCGACGACGCCCTTCGAGACAAGGTAGTGGCAGTCAGCGACCACGGCCACCTGCGCGAGGTGCGTCACCACGATGACCTGGTGGGTCTTGGCGAGACGGGCCAACACCTGCGCGAGGGCTACCGCCGTCGCGCCACCGACGCCTGCATCCACCTCGTCAAAGACGAGCGTCTCGGCACCCGTCCCCGCAGCGCCCGCGGCCTCGCCGAGCACGACCTTCACGGCAAGCATCACGCGGCTGACCTCGCCGCCCGAGGCGATGCGCCTGAGCGGCCGCGCCGTCATGCCGGCGGCGGGACGATACATCAGCTCGACCTTCTCGGGACCGGCGGCGTGCCACTGCTCCCTGGGGAGCGCCTCGATCTGGAACTCCACCTCGGCGGATCCCATCTCGAGCAGCGCCATCTCGTGCGTTATGGCATCCGCGAGCCCCGGTGCAGCCGCGCGCCTCACGTCGTCAAGCCGCTGTGCGGCGCTGCGCAGCGCTGCCTCGGCCGCCTCGAGCGCCTCGGCCGCCTTGCGCTCCAGGCGGTCGCCATGGCTCACGGCGGCGACAAGCTCGGCGGCCTTCTCGCGCCGGTCCAGCACGTCTTGCATGCGCGGCCCATAGGCGCGCAGCAGGCCCTGGTAGGAGGCCATGCGCGCCTGAAGCTCGTCGAGGGCGTCGGGGTCAAAGTCGACGCTGTCCTGGTAGGAGCGAAGGTCGGAGGCGACGTCCTCGACGTCGATGAGCGCGCTTTCCAGCGCGTCGGCAAACTGGGCGAGCTTCGCATCGTGGGAGGAGGCGTCGACCAGCAGCGAGTTTGCCTGGGAGAGCAGGTCGAGCACGCCCTCGTCGCCCGTGAGGGCATCGCGCGCGTCATGAGCGGCACGCAGGAGCGTCTCGGCGTGCTCGGCACGCGGGAGCGTCTCCTCGAGCTCGGCATAGTCCTCGAGGCTCGGCCCAACCTCGTCAATGCGCCGCAGCACGAAGGCGGCCTCGTCCACTTGCTCCTGTGCCGAGCGGGCCATCTTGCGGATGCGCTCCAGCTCGGCCTGCGCCGCCGTGGCGGCGCCGAGGGCGGCGGCGTACTCCTCCTTGGCGCGGGCCGCCTTCTCCCCCGCCCACGCGTCCAGAAGCTCCACATGGGTCTGCACGCGCAGGAGCCGCTGATGTTCGTGCTGGCCGCAGAGGTCGACGGTGGAACCCACGCGCTCCGCCAGCTCGCGCACCGAGGAGAGGTGCCCGTCAAGCTCGACGCGACTCCGTCCGTCCGCGGACACGCGACGGCGCGCGACGATGCCTTCCTCGTCTGTGTCAGGCAGGAACAGCCGCGCCTCGACGGAAAGCCCCGTCGCCCCCTCGCGGACCGACCCGGCGTCCGCGCGCTCGCCCACCAGCAGCTTTATGGACGAGAGCAGCGCCGTCTTTCCCGTTCCCGTCTCTCCCGTGAGCACGGTGAGTCCCGCCGCCGGCTCGATGGTCGCCTCGTGGATGAGTGCGACGTCACGTACATGAAGCTCGTCAATCATTGCCTTGTCAAACCCATCGTCTGGTGATGTGGCCCGCCGCTAGTCGCGCTTGGCCCTGCCATAGAACACGCGCGAGACGGACTCGTAGAAGCTGCGCACGCTCCGGTCCATCAACAGGATGTCTCCGGGACCCCTGCGAACCCGTGCGCGCACGCCGCGCAGCCCCTCGCCCAGGGGCTGGCCATCGGCAAAGAAGAGGCGGTCGGCCTTGCGCTCGCGCGAGATGCGCAGCTCGACGACGTCGGAGGGCGAGGTGAGAAACGCGCGCGCCATGATGGTGTGGCAGGCGACCGGCACGCAGACCATGCCCCCGAACTCGGGCGTCACGATGGGTCCGCCCGCCGCGAGCGCGTATCCCGTGGAGCCGGTCGCCGTCGAGACCACAAAGCCGTCGCCGCGCAGGCGGTCGACGTGATGGCCCGAGACCGACACGTCGAACACGATCATGTCGCCCCGGATGCCGTGTCCCAGCGAAAGATCATTCAGGGCAAAGCGTCGCTCGGTGGAAACGCTGCCGTCGGCGTGCTCGAAGTCGACCTCCACATCAAGCGTCGCGCGGTGCGAGACATGCAGGTCGCCGGAGAGGGCATCGCTCACCGTCTCGATGAGGTTCTCGGGGCTTCCGCAGGTCAGAAAGCCAAGGTGCCCGTACGAGATGCCGAGCATCGGTATCTCGGAATACTCCACGATGCGCGCCGCCCGCAGGAGCGTCCCGTCGCCTCCGAGCGAGACGACCAGGTTGACGCCCTCGATGTCGACGACGCGATCGGGATAGAGCTTCTTGTCGTGGGCCCACAGGACATCGACGCCCTCGTGCTCGAGCCAGTGCGTCAGCTGCGTGGCGCCATCGACGGCAGATTCCTTGGAGTAGTTGGGTACGAGAAGCACCTTCATGGCATCCCCCCACAAACGGTAAACGTGTGGCACAAGTGTAACATGCCGACCGTCATTGACTCACAAGGGTCCCACCCCTTTGAGTCAAACTGACGCAAAGGGGGTGGACCCTTCTGAGTCAGGGGAGTCTTCCGGCAAGCAGGTACTCCACGTTGCCCTTGTGGCCGGTGATGGGGCTCTGGCAGCTGCCCTGCACGTCCAGGCCGGCCTCCTCGAAGGCGTCGCGCACCTTGGCGAGCGCCGCCTCGCGCACCCGTGGGTCGCGCACGATGCCGCCCTCCCCCACGTCCTCGCGCGGGGCCTCGAACTGCGGCTTCACCAGTGTGAGGAACATGCCGTGCGGCGCGAGCAGGCTCACCACCGCTGGCAGGATTGTGACCACCGAGGTGAACGACACGTCACAGACGGCGAGGTCAAAGCGCTGGTCGGTCAGCGCGGGCAGGTCGACGACGTTGGTGCGCTCATACAGCGTGACGCGCTCGTCCTGTCGCAGGGACCAGTCAAACTGCGCGTAGCCCACATCCACGGCAACCACGCGCGCGGCGCCGTGCCTCAGCAGGCAGTCGGTAAAGCCGCCGGTGGAGCATCCCACGTCAAGGCACGCGTAGCCCGTCGGGTCAACCCCAAAGTGATCGAGTCCACCCTCAAGC
>CADBRX010000160.1 GCA_902797175.1 uncultured Coriobacteriaceae bacterium
ACGCCTTCCTCGTTGACCTCGCCGGTGCCCTTGGGCAGCAGGCGCGCCCAGCTGATGGAGAAGCGATAGGTCTTGAAGCCCATCTCGGCCATCAGGGCCACGTCCTCTTTGTAGTGGTGATACTGGTCGGCCGCGACCTCAAAGCCGCTGGTGCCTGCGGGCGGCTCCTTGACGTCCTGGACGGACGGGCCCTTGCCGTTGGTGAGGGCGGCGCCTTCCACCTGGTAGGCGGATGTGGACGCACCCCACAGGAAGTCTTCGGGGAAGGCCTTGAGCGTCTTGTGTAGCATGGGTTCTCCTTCTGTTGGGGATGGTTGCCATGTGGCACGTAACCACCCTTCATTATGCATCGGCGGGGACCTTACGGGGAATCGCAACAGCGCAGACGGCGTGCACGACCTCTGGTGCCGCGCCCCTGTGTTCGCACGCTTGCGAAAGGCGTGATAGAATGGCACATGCCCCAAACACACCTGAAACGCGAAAGAGGGCAGCTTATGGCCCCCCAAAACGATTCTGCTACCGATAGATACCCTGATGACGTCACCCAGGCAGGTGCTGCCGAAGAGCCGCTGCATGAGGACGGCCTGCTCGAAGACACCGTCCTTACCAGCGTCGTGACGGACGAGACCGTCATCGCCACGCCGCCCGTGGACGAGACGATGCTCTTTCCCCTTCCGGCGCCCAGCTACGACGAGGAGCATGGGACGGGCATAGGGCAGCAGTATGGCCAAGACTTCAGCCGCCTTGACCACGCGTACCAAAACCCTCGCAGGGAGCGGGAGATCCCCATCCCCCACATCTCCGACGAGGACGGCAGCGGGTATCGCGTTCCTGGTGAGGGCCGCAGCCGAAGCCGCTGGCGCCCGCTCTTTGCCCTTCTGCTCGTGAGCGTCATGGTTGCGGGCATCTTTGCGGCGGCAACGTATGGCCTGGAGGCGTGGGGAGGAAAGAGCGTCCCCAACGTGACGGGCATCTCTGAGATCCGTGCTCGCACCATGCTCGAGGAGGCAGGCTTTGTCCCGGAGGTCAAGACGCGCATTGCCGACGACGGAATCGGCTTTGTGCTTGAGCAGGACCCCGCAAGCGGAGGCCGTCTTGGAGAAGGATCGACCGTGACCATCGTGGTGGCAGTAAGCCGCACCATGCCCGACGTGATGGGACTCCCACAGGCGGAGGCACAGGACCTGTTGAGCAAGGCTGGTGCTCAGACCGTCGTGGTCGAGACGCGTGCCGCAAGCGAACCCGAGGGGACGGTCATCGCCGTGAACCCCGCGGTGGGGGAGGCGTTCTCGTCGTATCAGTCGGTCACGCTAACCGTGGCATCAAAGGCCGAGGTGCCCGACGTGGTCGGCATGGAGAAGGTCGAGGCGCAGGCAGCCGTCGAGGCGGCCGGCTTCACGGTGGAGATAACGTACTCGGAAGGCGACGGCAAGGCCAACACGGTGACCAAGACGGAGCCCGCTGCGGGCGAGAAGGCCGATCCAAACTCAAAGGTGCGCCTCTTTGTCATCGAGCCGATGCCAAGCGACCCGCTTCACCTGCTCGAGTACTTTGGCAAGCAGTCTCCGAGCATCGCGCGCTACGTCACGGGAAAGGGCTTTAGCCTGAGTTCGGCCTTCACGTCGTCCGAGGATGAGGCCGAGGCGGTGTACACCTCTGACGCCAACGGCACCCTGTGCTTCTGCAACCGCCCGTATTCGCACATCTACATCCACGAGCGCAACGAAGGGGGAGACCCGCTGGCAGAAAACCACCCCTTTGTGGGCATTCGCTGGGAGGTGCCCTCGTCCCTGGCGTCCTTTGACGCGACCGAGCAGGGAAGGGACGCCGTCACCCGTGACCTCATGAGCCGCTGCGGGCTTTCGAACATCACCGACATCTGCACCAACGTGGACGTGAAGGGGCCGAGCGACCTGGCAAAGAACAAGGCAAAGTTCCGCTGTACCTACGGCGAGGTGAACGGGATAGCCTGGACGGTCCTGGTCATCAACGAAGAGGGTGGCGGCAACCGTGCCGTGGTCACCTGCGCACCGGTGTCGTACTACAAGTCAAACTACGATCTTGCTCCGTACGGTGATGGCATCTGCGACTTTGTTGCCTGCGCCGATGTCTACGGTGAGCGCTAGCTGGGAGGGCCGTATGGGCACGCAACCTGACGAGAAGAAGCCTAAGGCGCAGGATGCCGCGAGCGCTCCCGCCAAGCCTTCTCCGTACCTGAGGGCCGAGAACGAGGACGACGACGGCTACGACCCTTTTTCGGACCGTCCGCCCGAGAGGGAGCCGCTCTTTGAGCGCGATCCCTGGAGCTAGGCGGCACGAAAACGCTGCAAAAAGAAATCTCCGCCCCGCAGAGCGCGCGCTGCGGGGCGGAGACGGTTGATGCGGTGATCGGTCGCCCTTAGAACGAAATCCTGAGCATGATCTGCCAGACGAGGTACGCTACGACGGCAAGGATGCCCACGACCACGATGGCGGCGAGGGCGGACTTGCGCCTGCGGGAGCGTTCGCGCTTGGCAAAGATGGACCTGCGCCCCTTGGGAATCTCGAGGTACTGGCCATAGCGGTTGTTCTTCTGGATCTGCGAGATGTCGGAGCGCGCTCGACGATACTTGCGGTCGGCGATCATGCCTCCCACAGCGATGTTTGACTCGTGCGAGTACTCGATGGGGCTGTCGTCCTCTGCAAGGTCGTCGATGGCCTCCTGCGTCCGTCGGGGAGCGCGGCGACGCACGTAGCTCGTGCGAGGCGTGGGCTCGGCGGCCGGCTCCTCAGCCGCAGGCACACTTTGCTGGGGGGCATCGATTTCGGGAATCAATGCGGGATTGACTCCGGTGGACTCGAGCGCCTCACTGACGTCGATTTCTGGAATATGCATGCTTGACGTGCGGCCCTTTGCCGGAGCGGCATCATCAAGGAGCTCGTTTTCGTCCATCGGTACCTCCGAGGGCGCGGTAGGTTCGTAGATATGCACCATGATAAAGCACTGTAGGCCGCTGCGCTAACCATTTGCGTTATGAGACAGAATAGAAGCATTTCGATTGCTTTTGCTCATCAAATCTAAGCTTGATAGACTTAGATTTGATGAGTCTATGAAGCTCAAAAAAAGTATGTCTTCTTGTATAAAACAGAGGAGTGTCGGGAAGAATGAAGGTGTAACCCGGGGGCGCACATACAGGGGCGCCCACAATCAAAGGAGCATGCACTATGGCAAGCCTCATTCCCTACAGCAACTACGATCGCGCACTTCGCAGGGCATTCCCGTTCGATATGTTTGACGAGCTGCTCTCCTCCCCGCTCGTGAGCGCGGCCTCTGACGGCGCGTTCAAGATGGATGTCGAGGACGCGGGCACCTCCTACGTGGTGACCGCCGAGCTGCCGGGCGTCAACAAGGACGAGATCGACGTGGAGCTCAACGAGGGCCGTCTGTCCATCTCGGTGGACAAGCGCGAGACCGAGGAGCACAAGGCCAAGAACTTCCTGCACAAGGAGACGCACGAGTGGAGTTCCTCGCGTGGCGTGTACCTGAAGGATGCCGCCACGGCAGGCCTTACCGCAAAGCTTGACGGTGGCGTCCTGACGATCACCGTTCCCAAGCAGGAGGAGAAGGTCAACGTCACCAAGGTCTCCATCGACTAACGTCAGCTGACAGACGCTAAGAGGCTCCCCGCCGGGCGCGTTCCGGCGGGGAGCCTTTTTCAATCGTCCTTTGGAGG
Organism: uncultured Coriobacteriaceae bacterium; assembly: GCA_902797175.1. Taxonomy (GTDB): domain Bacteria; phylum Actinomycetota; class Coriobacteriia; order Coriobacteriales; family Atopobiaceae; genus UBA1367. Next base: position 3,714 of record CADBRX010000160.1, read on the forward strand.
GGTTTGTTTTACAAAAGAGCAGGATGGCTTTTCAGAAACCCTTCCAAAGGACGATTACAAAACGGTAATAGGACGGTTCTGCCCCGCAACGAGCACCCGAGGGCCATCTCCTACGGCGCCCACGATTGCCGCCTTGGCAAGCGAAGGCAGGTTGTTGTTCTCGGAGATGTGCAGAGCCACGATCGTGTCGGTCTCGGGGGTCACCAGCGACGGCAGCGCCTCGGCGCACTGGTCGTTTGAGAGGTGCCCGCGCTGGCCACCCACGCGCGCCTTGAGGTAGGAGGGGTAGGGACCGTCTCGCAGCATGCGGACGTCGTGGTTTGCCTCGATGCCGAGTACGCGACATCCATGGAGCGCCTCAAGCGCCGGGTCCGTGAGACAGCCGGTGTCGGTGCACCACCCAACGCAATCTTCTGCGGACCCCTTGCCGGTCTTGACAGAAAACCGCAGGCCAAAGGGGTCGTTCACGTCATGCGAGGTGGGAAAGGTGCGCACCTGCATGCCCGCAACCTCAAACTCGTCACTGTGGTCCACGACGGTAAAGGGCCTTGAGCAGACTCCCTCCCTTGCCTCGGCGGTCCCCTTGGTGGCAAAGACGGGCCCCTCAAAGCGCTTGGAGAAGACGCGGAGTCCGCTCACGTGGTCGGCATGCTCGTGCGTGATGATGACGGCACGAATGAGGCCGACATCCACGCCGAGCTCGCCGGCGCGCAGAAGGAGCTGCCTGCGGGTGATGCCGCAGTCAACGAGCACAAGCCCATCCGGCCCCTCGACGAGCGTTGCGTTACCTTTTGAGCCACTGGCGAGTATGTGCAGATGGATGAGGGGTTGCATCCCAAACCTTTCGAAGACGGCGTAACTCAACTAGGGTAGCGCATCACGCGTGCGGGCGCTTTGTCGTACACTACTACCTGCGAAAGGAGCCTCATGCCCAACGTCCTCAGAAGATATGCCTCCAGCGAAAGCCGCTTTGGCCGACCCTCCTCGCAGGTGGACGACGAGCTGCGCGCCCCCGTCGTCCTCATGGTCTCGGGAGGTGCCGACTCGACTGCGCTGCTCGTACTTGCGGCAACGTCTCGCCTCGACATCGACGACGGTCGCGGCCAGGCCCGCATCGCGCGCGAACGTCTGCACGTGCTGCACATAAATCACCAGCTCAGAGGCATCGATGCCGAGGAGGACGAGGAGTTTGTCCGCGAGCTCTCCGCGCGCTATGGCATTCCCTGCACCGTGCGGAGGGTGGACGTGACCGCGCTTGCGGCAAAGGCGCACGAGGCGGGTGGCTCCGCCGACGCAAACGTGGAGAACCTCGGCCGCGAGGCGCGGTATTCCGCCGCGGCACAACTCGCAAACGAGCTGTCCGAGGAGTTTGGCACGCCACGGTCGGCAGCGCGCATCTGCACCGCCCATACGGCCAACGACCGGGCAGAGACCTTCTTCATGAACGCCATACGGGGGACGGGTCCTGCGGGGCTCTCGTCAATTCCCCGCAGGCGCAACCGCATCGTGCGCCCGCTGCTTGACCGTACGCATGAAGAGCTGTGCGACATGCTGCGCATGCGTGGCATCGTCTGGCGTGAGGACGAAACAAACAACGACACGCGCTACCTGCGGGCCTACGTGCGCCATGAGGTGATGCCGGTCGTGGAGCGTCGCAACCCACGTGTGACCGCAAGCCTTGCGGCTACGTGCGACATCCTCTCCGACGAGGACGCCTACATGACGCAGGTTGCCGCGCGCGCGTACCGCGACCTCCTGCGCCGCCAGGCCGATGGCATGGTCGCGCTCGACGCGGACCGTCTTGGCGCCACGGAGGTTGCCATTGCGCGTCGCGTCGTCAGGTCGGCGCTGCTCAACGTCTGCCCGTCGGCGCGGCTCGAGGCGCGACACATCGCCTCGGTGCTGGCGCTCGTCGCGTCCGGCCACGGCTCGCAGACCCTTCCCATGGGCGTGGACGCCCGCGTGGAATATGGCCTGCTCTTTGTGCGTGCCGCCGTCTCCTCTGCGGCCACGGGCGAAGGCTGGCTCGAGGTTCCCGGCGTGGCAGACCGTGCGGTGTCTCCTGGCAAGCTGGAGCTTCCCGACGGGCGCACGCTCACCGCGCGCCTTGTGGAGGTGCCGGCCGCCTCACGTGCTGAGGAGCTTGCGCGGGCCCATTCCAAGGAGTGGGAGGGGACGTCGGTCCTTCTGGACGCATCCGCGTGCGGCATAGACGCGTCGCTTGGAGGGCTCCTCTGGGTCGATGTGGCAGCTCCCGGTGACGTCATGTGCCCCCTGGGCATGCACGGGCAGTCCAAGAAGCTCTCCGATCTTCTCAACGAGGCCAAGGTCCCGGCAGCCGATCGTACCCATGTGCCCGTGGTCAGGACCTCTCCGCGTGGTCGTGTCGTGTGGGTGGCTGGAATTCGTCCAGATGAACGTGCCCGTTGCCTTCCCGCGTCCAAGCTGCTGCTAGAATTATCCTTTGTGACGTCGTAGCGCCGTTGTCATCGCTACGAAGAGTATGAAGGGAACCAACACAGAGATGCATCAGGACATTCAGAGCGTCTTGCTCAGCGAAGAAGACATCAAGCAGATCGTCAGCCGTCTTGGCGAGGAGATCTCTCGTGACTATGCGGACAAGAACCCGCTGGTTGTTGCCGTGCTCCGCGGCGCCTTCGTCTTTACGGCAGATTTGATGCGCGCCATCACCGTGCCCTGCGCGGTGGACTTCATGGCCGTGTCGAGCTACGGAAGCGGGGTCAAGAGCTCGGGTGTGGTTCGCATCGTCAAGGACCTCGACACCCACATCGAGGGACGCCACGTCATCATCGCCGAGGACATCCTCGATTCGGGCCTCACGCTCTCATACCTCATGAACCTGCTCAGCGACCGCGGGTGTGCGTCCATCAGCATCTGCGCCTTTGCGGTAAAGGACGTTCCCGGCCACGTTCCCGCTGTCAGGCCCAACTATGTGGGCACGCACGTCCCCGACGAGTTCATCGTCGGCTACGGGCTGGACTACGCCGAGCGTTACCGCAATCTTCCCTACGTGGGCATTCTCAAACCCGAGGTGTATACCAAGTAGCCGCGCCATCATAGGCGCTGGCAGGCAAGGAGCCAACTCGTGTCAGATACCAACCGTCCGAGCGATAACGAAGAAAAGAAGGGCAACGGGCCTGACTTCCCCAACCTTCCTGGTGGTCCAACCCGCCTCCAGGCGCTGATCTCGGTCGCCCTCGTGCTCTTCTTTGTGATCTATGTGGTTCGCGGAGTCTCTGGGGGCATGAATCCCCACTCGTCCGATCCCATCCCGACCAGTGACTTTGTGGTCGCCGTCAAAGAGAACCGCGTCAAGGAGGTCACCTACAAGACTTCCAACGGAACGCTCCAGGGCACCTACTGGATTGACAAGGAAGACGTTGGCGAGACGGGCAAGGCACGCGCCTTCTCCAGCACCTATGTGGGCGCGGACAGCCTTCAGGAGCTCATGGCCTCCCATCCCAAGGTCATCTTCAAGGTCGACACGTCCTCGTCGGAGCTGTGGGAGACGCTCATCGCGACCATCCTGCCCACGATCATCGTGGTCCTGGTGCTCGTGTACTTCATGAACCAGATTCAGGGGCAAAACGGTCGCGCCATGAACTTTGGTCGCGCGGAGGGCGCTCGGACCAACGAGGAGACGCGCCCCAAGCGCCGCTTCTCCGACGTCGCGGGCATCGACGAGGCGGTCGAGGAGCTGCAGGAGATCAAGGACTTCCTGACGGAGCCCGAGCGCTACCAGAAGATGGGCGCTAAGATCCCGCGCGGCGTGCTCCTGGTGGGCCCTCCGGGAACGGGCAAGACGCTGTTGGCCAAGGCCGTTGCGGGCGAGGCAAACGTGCCGTTCTTCTCCATCTCGGGCTCTGACTTTGTGGAGATGTTCGTGGGCGTGGGCGCAAGCCGTGTGCGCGACCTCTTCAAACAGGCCAAGGAGGAGGCGCCGTGCATCGTGTTCATCGACGAGATCGACGCGGTCGGGCGCCAGCGCGGCGCCGGCCTGGGCGGCGGTCACGACGAGCGAGAGCAGACCCTCAACCAGCTGCTGGTCGAGATGGACGGCTTTGAGGACAACCAGACGGTCATCCTCATCGCGGCGACCAACCGCCCCGACATCCTCGATCCCGCGCTTCTGCGTCCTGGCCGTTTTGACCGTCGCATCACGGTCGACCGGCCTGACGTGAAGGGCCGCGAGCAGATCCTGCGCGTGCACGGCGTCGACAAGCCCATTGACGGCAGCGTTGACTACAAGCGCGTCGCAAACCTCACCCCGGGCTTCTCGGGCGCCGATCTGGCCAACCTCATGAACGAGGCGGCGCTGCTCGCGGCGCGCAGGCGCAAGAACACCATTTCGATGGGTGAGGTCGAGGAGGCCATGGAGCGCGTGATGGCCGGCCCCGAGCGCAAGAGCCGCGTCATCACGGAAAAGGAGCGCACCACCATCGCCTTCCACGAGAGCGGCCACGCCCTCGTGGGGCACGTGCTGGAAAACTCCGACCCGGTGCACAAGATCAGCATCATCGCGCGAGGCCAGGCGCTGGGCTACACCATGCAGGTTCCCGAGGAGGACCACTTCCTCGAGACGCGCGATGGCATGCTCGACCAGATTGCGGTGCTGCTGGGCGGCCGCACCGCCGAGGAGCTCTTCTGCGCCGACATCACCACTGGCGCGTCCAACGACCTCGAGCGCGCCACCAAGCTCGCGCGCGAGATGGTCACGCGCTACGGCATGAGCGAGGAACTGGGGACGCAGGTCTTTGGCGAGGCCAACCACGAGGTCTTCCTCGGGCGCGACTACGCGAGCCACCAGGACTACTCCGCCGAGACCTCCAAGCGCATCGACGACGAGGTCGAGCGCATCATGCGTGAGGCGCATGCCCGTGCGCGCGAGGTGCTCGAGGCGCGTCGCGACCAGATGGAGACGATGGCACGCGTGCTGCTTGCGCGCGAGACCGTGGAGGGGGACGCCGTCGCCGCACTGCTTGATGACAAGTGGGACGAATACGTGGCGGAGCATCCCGAGGAGGCCCTGGACGACCAGTCCCGTGCCGTGAACGAGCAGGCGCTCCTTGAGGAGGCGCACGCCGCGGCAGAGGCTGCCATGGCGGCTGAGCAGGAGGCGGTGGCGCCTGCCGCAGCTCCAGCACCCGCCCATATGGGAAGCGCCTCCGAAGAGCCCGACACGCCTCCTCGGCCTGACGGGCTGTAGGTTTGACATTGCAACGAACGTGAGCCGCACGCCTCTGTGCCGGCGTCACGTCCAACCGCGCAACACGTGATGGAAGGAGCCAACATGGCCATCAACGAGAAGAGCTACGCATACGGTGCCGCTAAGTCGTCAATCCGCGAGATCTTTGCCTATGGCATGGCGCGCAAGGCGGAGGTGGGCGAGGAGAACGTCTTTGACTTCTCGCTGGGAAACCCCTCCATTCCCGCGCCGGACGCGGTGCGCGAATCCCTTGCCCGCTCGCTCGAGCTGCCGCCCGTGCAGCTGCATGGCTACACGCCGGCAAACGGCATGGCTCCCGCGCGCGAGGCGGTCGCCGCCTCGCTCACGCGACGCTTCCAGGCCGAGTGCGGGGACGCTCCCGTCGCGTCGGCTGACGACCTCTACCTGACCTGTGGTGCCGCAGCGTCGCTATCCATCACCTTCCATGCGCTGGTCAATGCTGGCGACGAGGTCATCGTCATCGCGCCGTACTTCCCGGAGTACAAGGTCTGGATCGAGACTGCCGGCGCCACGTGCGTTGAGGTGCTGGCGGACCAGCATACCTTCCAGGTGGATGCCGAGGCCGTGCGCGCCGCCATCAACGAGCACACCAAGGCGGTAGTCATCAACAGCCCCAACAACCCGGTGGGCGCCGTCTACACCCGCGAGACGCTCAACGTGCTTGCCGCCGTTCTGCGCGAGCGCGAGGAGGCACTGGGCACGGCCATCTACCTGGTTTCCGACGAGCCCTACCGCGAGATCACCTACGGCGCGGAGGTGCCGTGGAACCCCGCAATCTACGACCGCACCATCGTGTGCTACAGCTATTCCAAGAGCCTGTCGCTGCCGGGCGAGCGCATCGGCTGGGTGCTGGTGCCGCCCACCAATCCCGAGCACGACCAGCTTGTCCTTGCCGTTGCAGGCGCTGGCCGCAAGCTGGGCTTTGTCTGCGCGCCCGCCATCTTCCAGCGCGTCCTCATGGACTGCGTCGACATCCCGAGCGACGTGGACGCCTATGCGCGCAACCGTGAGGCGCTGACTGAAGGCCTTACCCGTCTTGGCTACGAGTACGTTGAGCCTGACGGCGCCTTCTACCTGTGGGTCAAGGCGCTTGAGCCCGATGCCGAGGCGTTCTTTGAGAAGTGCAAGGCGCTCGACCTGCTGCCCGTTCCCTCAGACAGCTTTGGCTGCCCCGGCTGGATCCGCATTGGGTACTGCGTGAGCTACGAGACCATCGTCAACTCCATGCCCGCGTGGGAGAAGCTTGCCGCTCAGTATCGATAGTGAGACTCTGATAGGCGGCCTTGCGCCGCGGTGCGCTACCTCATGAATCAAAGCGAGAAACGGAACAGCACATGAGACACGAGACCTCCTTCGTGAACCTTCGCTTCATGGGGCGGCTGCTTGCAGCTTTGCTGACAGCGCTGCTGGCGCTTTCTTTCCCGCTGACGTTCGCCCGTGCGGAGGGTGACGCGACGTATCGCTTTGGCTCGCTCGAGGAATACTCGACCTATACGCTGGGCGAAATGCTCTCTGACAGCTTTGCCTGGTCGGACTCCTGGTTCTTCGAGGCGCCTGAGGATCGCAATGATTCCCTGGCCCTGGCCTCGATGCAACTGACGGCCGCGGCTGTGGAGGAGGGTTTTGACGGATATGGCGCAGCCTTCCTCAAAGACCTAGGCTTCGAGCAGGTCGGGTTTGAACGCTTTGGCAGTGCGGACCCGGATGACTGCACCTACACGTGGGCAACGAAGACGATCGACGACGGGTCGGACTCATACACGCTCGTGGCCGTGGCCATCCAGAGCTACTCGTTTGACGATCAGATCAAGCTCAAGGGTTGGAGGCAGAACTTTACCGTCAACGATGAGTCGGTGGGAGTCCCACCTGGTGAGCACCTTGCCTTCTCTCGTGCCGCTGACAAGGTCGTCGGCGATATCGCGGCCCTTGGTGGTACGGGAAAGGTGAAGTACTGGATTGTGGGCCAGAGCAGGGGTGGCGCCCTTGTGAACCTCATCGCGGCAAGACTTCCCGTCCTGCTCGGATCTACGAATGAGGGAATCTACGCCTACACGTTCGAGTCTCCGTCGACGGTCGATGCCGATGCCATCACAAACGCTGGCTCGTACGCGTACATCCACAATTACCGCTGCAGCGATGACATCGTCACGAGGGTCCCCTTGTGGGGAATGACGGTCTATGGCGTGACGCACGAGCTGAAGACCGAGCAGACCGATGCGATGCTGCATTCCGAGCTCGACAACATCGGAAGCAAGGCAGCCGGAATCGATGTCCCAAATAGCGAGGGGATGGAGGCGTCCATCCTGGCTGCGCTTGAAGCGCAGGTTCCTACGAGGGCAGACTATTCGAGAAAACGTTCAGACGCCTTCCTTGATGCTGCTGGCGAGGAGGTTGACGTCACCTATTCCTATCAGGATACGATCGTGAGCTTGATGGGGATGCTCTTTGGTGGTGACATTGAGGGGCTGTCCCCGGATGCGGCGATCGAACGGATTGGCGAGATTGCTCCACCCCTTGTCGCACTTGGCGACGCGTTGGTTAAGGAGGAAGCTGGGGAGCTGTCGGATGACGAGCTGATGCCGTATTACTGGGAGGCGGCCAAGGCGTTGCGCGGCCTCGTGGTGGATCTGTCTCCAAAGGGAGACGTGAGCATGACCGACGTGGAATTCTACGCGCTGCTTAGGCTCATAGCCCACTTTGCATACGACACGGGATATGTGTGCACGGGCGATGCCAACGCGGACTTGATGGGATACCTGTCGCCTCTCATCGGCACTGCCGTGAATGCGTCATCCTTCGTGTACTCGCACCACTTTGACATGCTTATCGCCAGGCTCAGGGCCATGGCGCCTCAGGTTCCCATGGACGACGTGGACATTTCCATCGAGGTGCCCGCGGCGGGAGACCCCTCCGACAAGGCACCGGGCGACGTGAGCGACTTCGTGACCTCGCTTGGCAACTCGTGGCTGACTGCGGGGGTAGTTTGGCAGGGTGAGGAAGGTCCGCTCGCGAATGATTCCGTCCATTATCTGGATGTCACCTTGCGAGCCGTGGGACATGTGGCACCTGAGGACATTCAGGTCACCATCAATGGTGCCGGCCCTGTGGGTAATCTGGACGTTTTCTCTTCTGGAGGCGCCAGCGTCATCCGAGGTACATGGGCATTTACCATCGGAAGTCCCGAGGACGTGACCGTGTCGTTTGACACGGCTGGTCATGGCGAGGCGCCAAAGGCGATGAGCGTGGCCAAGGGCACTTCGCTCAGATACGTGGACGGTCCGGAATTCGTGAACACCGTCACAGAAGATGGCGTCACGTGGAAGTTCGGCGGCTGGCGCAGTGACGATGGTGCCTCGTGGGATGGGATTGTTGCCCTGCAAGACCTGACGGTACATGCCAAGTGGTTGCGCGTCGTCGACGACATACAGATAACCTTCGCCATCCCCAAGGTCGGAGAACAACTGGCAGAGCCCGTCATACCCGAAGGGTCTCCCTACTACCTGTCTTCGTATTACTGCATAGACGCTGATTGGGATAACGTCGAAACCTTCGAGACGCCCGGTACCTACGTGTTTGAATGCTACGTCTCGCTTGTCGACCCAGAAAACAGCGTGTTTGCCCTGGAGGCGGAAGACGAGAGTGTATACGACTATGTGGGAAGCATCACGCTGAATGGTGACGATCCCAGCGAGGTTGGCTATGACGAGGATGGGTATTACCTCCGGGTGAATTCCAATAGGTTCGAGGTGACAGAGGACGAACCAGAGCCCGTGACGTACGCGGTTGTTGAGGGCGCCGGCCAGACGTGGGCAAAGGGGTCGGGCGTTCCGGCGAAGTTCGTCGTCAAACGTTCGGTAGACGACGAAGAGACATTCAGGCGTTTCGTCGGAATTGAGGTTGATGGGGCAGCAGTTTCTCCAGAGGTGTTTGTTGCCGAGGAGGGAAGCGCTATCATCTCGATTAAGCCTGCCTATCTCGAGTCGCTCTCGGTGGGCAAGCACAGCTTGACAGCTCAGTTTGACGACGGGTTGGCAACGACTGACTTTACCGTGCAGGATGATGGGCACGCCGTAAAGCCCGACAAACGCGGCCAGAAGCTTCCCCAGACAGGTGATGGCACTTTCGGGGCATGGTGGGCAGCCTTGGCGTCGGCGGGACTGGCGATGCTGGCAGGAGGCCTTATGGCGCGCGGCAAGGCCGGAGCGCGATAAGGAACGGCAATACGTAAGGCACGGCTATGCGCATACTCTGTGACACCCATACCCATACGATCTTCTCGCGACACGCATACTCAACTATCGAGGAGTGCGTGCAGGCCGCAGCGAATGCGGGCCTCGAACTCTATGCGGCCACCGACCACTACTCCGCGATGCTCTTTCCTGACCGTCCGGGCGGTCCTGACATACGTGACTACCAGTTCTTCCTCAACCTGCACGACTGGCCGCGAATGTGGCGTGGGGTCGAGGTGCTTCGCGGCTGCGAGGCCGACATCGTCGACCTCGAGGGAAACCTCTTTGGCCATGACGTGACGGTTGACCGAGGGATTGCGGGAGACCTGCGCAGCAAGCCCACGACGCTGCTCGCCGACGTGCTGAAGGAATGCGACTACGTGGTTGCGAGCGTGCATGGCCAGGACTTCCTGCGCGATGCATCTTATGAGCAGGTCACCGAGATGTACCTACGTGTGCTCGACGAGCCAAAGGTGCTCACGCTGGGGCACGTGGACCGCACGGAATACGACTTTGACGTGGACGCCGTGGTCACTGCCGCGCGCGACCGCAACCGTCTGGTGGAGCTCAACGAGGCAAGCCTTGCGCGACGCGAACCAGCCAGGCGGGCGCGGCACGTCATTGAGCGCTGCCGCGATTTGGGCTGCCCGGTGGTGGTGAACAGCGACACGCACATCGCCTATAAGATCGGTCGCTTTGAGAAGGCCCTCGCGCTTCTTGATGAGCTGGACTTTCCCGAGGAGCTGGTGGCCAATCGTACGGCCGCGAGCTTCCACGAGGCGCTCGCGGCCGCAGGACTTACCATCCGCTAGCAGAGCGGAACGGGCAATGCCGTTGGGTGTTCCGCTATGCGTTGGCGTGGATGGCGTCGCGCAGGAACTGCGTTGCACCGTCGCCGCATGCGCCGTCGTAGTAGGCAACAAAGCGCTGGTCAGCAAGGTAGCCGTCGGCCATGCCCCTGTGAGCTTCGGGGGAATAGGTGCCCTCGGGCCAGTGGGCCTGCAGCCACCGCGCGTGCATGCGCACCAGCTTCTGTGCCTCGGCGCCAGAGACGTCCCCCGACGCCATGGCTGCGCTTAGCTGCTGCTTGATGGCCTCTTCCAATTCCATGATGTCCGTCCATTCGCCCTTGCTCATGCGCAGGAGCTTTGCGTTTGCCTCGTCCATGACCTTGTCGCCAAACCGCTTGCGCACCTCCGCGCCGTGGGTGCGCTCGTTCTGGTCGATAGCCTCTCGCTTGAGTCCCTCAAAGCGCTCGTGGTCGTTCATCTCTGGTCCTCCCTCTAGGCTCTGGACGGTCTTTCTGACCGTGTCTATCAATGTGTCGAGCTGTGCCTTGCGCTCCAGCAGGATGTGAAGGTGATCGCGCAACGCTGTTGCCGCTTGGTAGTCTGGCGCGTCAATCAGCTGTCTGATTTCCGCCAGCTCAAGACCCATGCTGCGGTAGAGCAGGATCTGCTGCAGGCGCTTGACGTCCTCGTGGTCATATGATCGGTAGCCGTTGTCCGATCGTTTTGGTACGAGCAAGCCAATCTGGTCATAGTGGTGGAGCGTCCGAACGGTCACGCCGCTCAGAGCTGCCAGCTGTTTGGGTGTGTAGGTGGTGTCTGCCATGTGCTGTCCTCCGCTTAGGAGGATAAACCCTAACGTTGCGTAAGGGTCAAGAGGATTCTTGGTTTATTTGGGGGCTGCTGTGACCCGTTCCGCACCGGCGGTGACGCCTTGGGACAAACCTGAGGCCTGTCATGACCCGTTCCGTACCGGGTTGCAACGTTTAGGACGCTTCGAGAGGCTTGGGTGACCCGTTCCGCACCGGGCGGTAAGACTTGGGACACATCAGAAAGCTAGAGCGACCTGTTTTGCCCCAGGTTGCAGTGTTTGGGATGTCCCAAGAGGCGTGGATGACCCGTTCCGCACCAGATGGTAGGACTTGGGGCGCCTCGGAGGGCATGGGCGAGCCGTTCCGTCTCCACTGGCAACGTTTGGGACAGCTGCGTGCATTTTCGCAGCATCTGACCGTTGACGCCAAAACCCTCATCGAATGTCCAATTTGGTGAAACAGGCAGATACGGAAGCAGAGCTCATTCAACTAAGCTGAGCTTGTTCTTGTGTTTTTCGCTGCGGCGCCATGTTTATGCCGCCCATCGCTCAGTTATCTGCTTGCGTGGATTGGAGCCGAACATGTCTGAGAGCATCAATTCGTTTGATTTGCCTGATGTTGGAATGACGGGAAACGTTAAGCTGCCACCAAAAGAATATGCAGAAGAAGTTGCCGAGGAGACTCTTGAGGTAGCGGGGGAGGAGCTGACGGAAGAGCTCATGGCTGAAAAGCCTGTGGCCGAAGATCCTGCAGACGAAGATTCTGCAGACGAAGAGGCCGCCGACGAAGGACCCGCAGACGAAGAGGCCGCTGACGAAGATCTTGCAGAAGAGAAGCCTACGGAGGAACCCGAGGACACGGAGTCTGCAGACGAGGAGCCGGTAGACGAAGAGTCTGCGCCGGAGGAGACGCTCGAAGAGACGCCGACCGAAGAGGCGACCGTTGAGGATGCCCAGACCACGGTTATGCCCGGCACCTCCGCAGATGTCCAGGCAACGGAGGTCACCCCGATTCCCCTTGATGCGGGGCTCGAGGCAGAAGGGGACATCCCCCTCTTTGCCGATCAGCCAGAGGAAGGCCCCACGCAGGACACACCGGCAGAGACGCCAAAGCGCAAGGTCAAGCCTTGGATGATTGCGGCTGCCGTCGCGGCGGCACTTGGCCTGGGCTTTACGGGGTATCAGGCCAAGCTTTCGGGTGACTATAACAAGGCAGTCGAGCTCTACGAGCAGGGAGACTACGCTGGGGCGGCAGATGCGTTTGGCTCTCTGGGCAACTATAAGGATGCCGCCACCCAATACGACCTGGCCTCCAAGTGGGCTGACGCCGAATCAAAGAAGGCTGCGGCCTCGACCGACCCCGCAAAGTGGACGGAAGCTGCCAAGGCCTACGAGCTTATCGGGGATGACGAGGCAACCAAGCAGGCGCAGTTCTGCAGCGACGCCTCCACCTACTACACCGCACAGCGGCTCATTGCGGACAAGCCAGAGGACCGCAAGGCGCTCGAAGAGGCAATGAAGCTCTTCCAAGGCTGCAACGGCGTCTTTGACTCCGACGCCATGGCCGCCCAGTGTCAAGATGGCCTGACGCTCCTTGATGCCAAAGATCTCATGGGCCAGAAGAAGTGGGCGGACGCCCTGGCCAAGCTTGACAGCCTGTCTGACTCGACCTTCAACAACGCCAACACCCTCAGGCTCGAGTGCGAGGCGTGGACGGAGTACGAGGCGGCGGAGGCCCTCTTCAACAGCGGCAAGTACTACGACGCATACGTCAAGTTCAATTCCATCGTCAACCCTGGCTATGAGGGCTTCCCCAACCTGGAGGAGCGCGCACAGGCCTGCATCCAGTCGTTCCCGTCAGGCGTCGTGTACCGTAACGGAGACTACTCGAGCGACGACTGCCAGCTCTCCATCGACAATTCCGGCTACGACAACTGCTTCTACAAGCTCTACCAGGGAGACACGCTCGTCATGTCGATCTGCATCCCCGCGAACGGCAAGGAGACCTTCATGCTCCCGTCCGGTACCTACCACATGAACAAGGGCTACGGTGAGACGTGGTTTGGCACCGAGGACATGTTTGGCGACGAGGGCCGCTACTGGAAGTGCAGCTTTGGCGGCAGCGATACGTTTACGCTCGACTACGGTTGGGCGTACGAGATCTCTACGAGTGGAGAAGGCACGGGCATCTCTACGAGCAGCACTGATCGCGGGTCGATGTAGTGCTTTTCAGCCGACTGCATCGTTTCGATCATGTGAGGCGCTCAAAATGAACGAAACGACGCAGTTGTGTGAGGACGAAGCTGTCAACTGCAACTATCCGTTTACGTGCGATGCCCCAAACGAACGAATCGATGCAGTTGATCGCTTAGTCCAAGCTCAAGAAGCCCGCTTCGAAAGCGCCGGGGAAGGCGAACTGTCGGTTCTTGCCGTCCAGCTGTATGACGACGTACCCGCTGGGGAAGCTGACAATGGGGCCGACGCCAAACGATCGATGCCGAACAAGGTCGCCAACCTGCAGGTTGTCAAGATCGTCCTGCGTCCAGCCTACTGGTTCGGCAGCCTCGTTCTTGGCGTCTCCATTGGCCAAGGCGCTCTCTGAAGCCTCTTCGGCTTCAAGCTCTCCAGGCAGCTCGTCAAGTGCATCCTCATCAGCCATCCCGACCGCCGCGTCCAGCGTCGACTGAAACGCCTCCACACCAACGTAGGTATCGCGCTTCTTCTCAGCTTCGTAGTCCTCGGGAGAGAGCGCCGTGTCAAAGAGGCCGACCGCCTCACCGGCATGCCGGTCAATTCCGGTGTAGGTAAGCGATGCGTCCTCATAGCGGCGGAACATGTAGACCGTCTCGTTCATCAGGCCTTCGTTGAACACTCCGATCTTTACGAGCAGCTCGAAGTCAGAGATCTTGAGGCCGGTCACACGGTGGAAGAGCTCGGGTTCCAGCTTGGTGATGACGTCCTTGAGGCATGCCTCCCGGAAGTCGGTGAGGTACATGAAGACGGGAATCCGCGTGGCAAACTTGATGAGTATCTCCTGGACCTGCTTACGCAGGGACTTCATCTGCTTCTCTTCGTCAGACAGCTCCTTCTTCTCCTTGGGCGTCTGCTTCTTGGACTCCTTCTTAGCCTTCTTGATGTCCTCGCTCTTGTTGATGATGGTTTCGATCACGTTCGACCCCAGGGCACGGAAGGCCTCAATGCTCATGATGGCCTCTAGGGCTCGCGGGTCAGCAAGCACGCGGCGCAGAGTCGCGTCGTCCACGTTGACCAGCAGAGCCGACTCCCAGCGGCGTGCCAGCATGGTGGCCGACGTTCCACTCATCGTCATCTCGAGGATCTGTGAGGCAGAAACCTGTGTCATGACCGCGCCGTCGTAGGCCAGCACCGGCAGGAACTGGATGAAGTCGCTCAGAACCTTCTCCGGGTTGTCGCCAGAGGTCGCAAGCTTGGTCGAGTAGTCGGCCACCATAGAGAGGGCGCGGTCGAGGGCAAAGTCAAAGACGTAGACCTGCTCCTTCATGATTTCCCGGCCATGCTCGCCGTCAATCTCCCAGGGCGACTGAACGCGAAACGCCGCCTGGAAGTACGTTTCAGGCGAGCGAAGGTTACGTAGCATGAAGATGCCGCTCCACGGGCGCACCGTGACGCCCGTGGTGAGCTTTCCGCAGGTCAAGGTGATGGACTTGGTGCGCAGGGGATCTCCCATGGCCTTGCGCACGGGAGGGAGAGCGTCAAGCCCGATTCCCGCCTTGGAGCCAGCGGCCACAATCACTTTGTAGTCGTGATAGAAGGTGTTTTGCTTTTCTGCCAGGAGGTTTGCCATCGCCTGGCACGATGCCACGTTGGGCAGGAACCAAAGCGTGTGCGTGAGCGTTCCTAAGAGTCGGATGTCCGAGAAGGGCAGGGGCGGCTTCTCGCTGCCGAGTTTTAGATCGGTCTTGGATTGGACCTTGTAGCTGCCCCGAATGAGGTCGAGCCATTTCTGGACGTATTCCTTGTACTTGAACTGGACATCGTCACCCTTGCCTACGGTGGAGAAAAACACGTTGAGGTCAAACTGGTTGAACTCGCCGTCGCGAGCAATCTTGGTTATCTCGTCCGGAACCTTGTACGTCATCATGACCACGCGGGGGAGCGCGGCGTAGGGGTTGAGCTTCCCAGGGTGCAGGCGCGGCCAGGCTAGCTTTGCCTGCTGCTCGTCGGAGTAGGTCCACGAGTAGATCTGCTCCTCTATGAACTCGCCAGAATTTAGCGCGCGGAAGGGAGTGCCGGAGAGGAAGAGATAGAAGCGCGACTGGATGGGGAGGTCGCGTTCGTCGACGTTGTTCCCCTCGGCCACCTTTGCTTCCTGCGCTGCCGTGAGCTCGACGCTTTCCTCGTCCTGCATCTTGAAGAGCGACTGTGCGGTCTCGCGCCAGGCTCCATAGTGGTATTCGTCAAAGACGACGAGGTCCCAGTCGGTGAGATGGACCCACTCGTTGCGGGGCTTGATGCCTCCAGACTCCTTGTCGTAGCCAAGGAAGTCTTGGAACGAGCCAAAGCAGACGATGGGCTTGGTGGGGTCGCAATCCTCGTACTGGACGCCATCGCGAGAGACGAACTGCCAGCCCTCGAAGTCGATGTGGGTGAGGAGGTCCTCCTCCCAGGCGTCTTCGACTGCGGGCTTGAAGGTGAGCACAAGAACGCGGTCGAACCCCATGTGACGTGCGAGCTGGTAGGTGGCAAAGGTTTTGCCAAAGCGCATCTTTGCATTCCAAAGAAACTTTGGGCTCTGGATGCCCTGAGCTTCCATTTCCTGGAAGTATTCCGAGGTGCGGATGACGGCTGCCTGCTGCTCTGGCCGCATGGGAAAGTCAGCGACGCGCTGCTTGCCGTAGTTCTTCCTGTCGCGGACTTCGAGCCATGCGTTGCGCACGTCATCGGCGGTACAGCGATACCATTCGCCACCAACGCATTCGAGGCCGTGGGCAGCGAGCCGTTTATGGACCTCGTGGTCCATAAACGAGGAGCCATCCTGCCGCATCGCTGACTCGGCAAACACGATCTTGTACGGCTTGCCCTCGCCTGGCTGGATGACCGGAAACTGCTGCGCGACGCGCTTTTCGACGCCAATGGTGGTGAAGCCAACCTTGAGAAGCCCCTTGTGGTCAGGGTTCTTGTCCTCATAGGCATAGATTTCCGGATGGTGGTCCGGACGAGCGGGGAAGGAGATCGCGGGCATACGATCACCTACTCGATTGGTCTAATTAGGCTTTCGATGAAAGCCTGTTCAGTGGCCGTTATGCCATATTTGAGATATAGCTTCTCATCTGTCCAATCCTCTTGAAGATCTTGGACAGGGACGAAGGCGAAGCACCCTTTTGATATGTTTTGCGTTGTCTTGATGAGCGACACAAGGAATCGGAAAAACCTTGTCTTCATGTAGTCAATTAAGTGCAGGCATTCCTCTTCGGACTTGAGTCTGTCAACCACAAGGTACGTTTCAGTTGACACGGAACCAGGTTCGGATATGAGCGGAGTAGAAAAGATGGCGTGCGGATAGTCATCTCCCCCAGGACTAGCCTTCGAGACGAGTACTCGCCACTCTTGTGAAAGGGACTTATTTTTCTTAACGTCTCCACTCTCTATGTAAACAACCTTATCATCTGAGCTTCCGCGCCGGCTCCGATAGAGTTTCAACGAACCTTCGGCGGGTGTTTTGGAGAATGCAGAGTAATTGGAAGGAATTCCAAAAGGATTCCTTGCCATTACCCTCTCATCATAAGTTTCCTCTTTTAATGACTGCACTTTATTTAAGATGCTGATTGCGTCGTTGTATCGTATAAACGTCGTAGCACCCTTTTCAAGTAGGAATCGTTTACTAGATGATGTCGGGTGCGTTGTGCTGTGGTTAAACACGGTTGTCGGCCCATGGTAGTCGCGCTCCCACAGGAAATAGCACACTCCCCCTCGAATGTTTTGTCCGGGAAAGCACATCGATGTCTCTGGAAAGTCGTGGAGCAATCTGATTCTGTCATCCCTAAGCATCATGTCTCTAAAGGAGTCGAGACCCTTGCCTCCCGAATACCAGCGGGCTGGAATAATCATTTCAAGGAAGCGCGGATTAAGTTTCTCAGCCTGCTCAATGAAGCGATTGTAAAGCGGTAGAGCGCTGCTGCCCTCGCCTCCACCGTCATTAAGCTGGTACGGCGGGTTGCCGACGATTACATCAAATTGCATGTCGTAGATCACCTCGGGGTTCGGGGTATGAATAAGTTCGTAAGCATGGGATTCGTCGCTCGTGCGGTTCTTCTCGATGGTTGCTCTTGGCACGCCGCACCACTTGCAGCGCTCCTTGCCCTTTGCGCCCGTCCACGTGTGCTGCAAATCGCGGTAGCGGACGTTGCCCTCGCTGCTGTCAAACTCAACAACGGAGTACTTGCCGTTTGCCCACTTGGAGCAATACAAGCTTCTCCTGGTCATCAGTGCCGTCAGCTGCGTTATGCCAATGCCAAAGACCTGCTCTCGGAAGATGTGGTCAAGGACGGGCTGAAGCCTGTCGAGATATGCCAAATCGACCGCGCTGAGCTCCTCGTTGTTGGCGCGCTTGTGGTCAATGATGACCATGCGTTGGTCAAAGTCCGGCATCTGCCCCCGGATGAGCCTCTTGGCGATCTCGCGCAGGAAGATGCCGGTCTTTGAGCAAGGGTCAAGGAACCGGGCGTTCGGGTCTCTCCAGATCTCTTCTGGAAGCATGTCAAGAACCTGATTTGCCAGCTCCGGGGGAGTGAACACCTCGTCATTCGAGAGGTTAGCGAGGCACGAGAGCACGTCGGGGTTGTAGACGGCGGCGTACAGGTCAGCCATCGAGACCCACCTCCCACCAGTTGCGAAGCGGATACTCGCGCACGGTCTTGGGTACCAGCTCGTTCCGCGACTCGTCGTATTCGGTTGTCATGAGGTCCATGAGGCTGAGCTGCTCGTTTACCTGCTTGTTTGCAGCCAGCATGTGGTCGAGCTGGAAGTCGCGACGCTTGACGCGCTCTCCTCGCACAAAGGACCATTCGCAAAACGTGATGGGGGAGCCTGATGCGTCAAGCATCGTGAGCGCATCGCCGCAGAGGATGTTCTTGGATAGAAGGAAGCGGACAGCCTCCCCAAAGCGCTCGGGCGTCTCCCTCGGGGCTTCGTCAAGAACGATGTCGAGCAGCCGCTGTCGGCACTCCTGCGCGTTGTCGGCTAAGAGCTCTACTCCATAGATGCTCGAAACGGCGAGAAACGCATAATGCTGCCACTCGTCGAGGTTTCTCCGATAGTTGCTGTTTGTCGTGGCGAGCTTGCGCCTCAGCACCTCTGCAAGAAAGTTGCCGGTTCCGCAGGCTGGTTCAAGGAAGCGCGACTCGATTCGCTCGGTCTCCTCCTTGACCATATCGAGCATTGCGTTGACCTCGCGCTCATTGGTAAACACCTCTCCGTGTTCTTGAACACGCTGTCGTGATTTGACCTGAGTTGGCATGCTAGCTTCTCCAACCAGTTACTTATAGTCAACTGGTTGGAGAAGCTAGCAGCTAGTTGTTGATGAGTAACCATCAATTCGGTGGTAGATGCCGTCTGCTCGGGTGGTGGCTTATGAACAACTAGTTGCTTCTAGGCAACTACTACGCTCCCACCATGATTACTGACGGTGACATCGCGGCGACTCGCGCCAACCTTGGCAAGCGCATCCACGACCTACGTGAGGAGCGTGGCTGGTCGCAGTATCAGTTTGCAGAGATCGTGCCCATCGACCGCACCTATCTCATTGGCGTCGAGAAGGGCCGCCGCAACATAGCGATCGACAACCTGATCAAGATATCGCGCGGCCTGGGCATTAGCGTGTCCGACCTTTGCGAGGGAATCGAGTACGACTCGTCTGCCGTGCGCAAGTAAAACGATCTGCTCCTCTTGAAGGGCAGGGCGTTCTTTTGTCGCGGCCCACGTGAACGTAGGGACGTGCCGACGCCTCCGCACTCAGAAGTCGCGCGCGGCGTAGACGCGCTCGGAGACGCGCATCGACACGAGGTAGACCGCCACGCACACCAAGAAGCCTGCGGCGAGGAGCGGAAGCGGCGTGCCCATCGCGTCGCTCATATGCTCAAGCTGACTTGTCATGCCGGCGAATGCGTCGCGCACCGGCGGCACGTTGAGCAGCAGGGGAATGAAGAACGGTAGCGTAAAGTACACGCGCGCCTTGCTTATGCCGATCTTGAATGCCATGGGCATGAGAAGTGCCATGTATGCCAGCCCAAATGCCGCCACACCGAGGGCGCTGGCTGCGATCGTGAACACCCCGCGCGGAACCATCAGCTTCGCAAATGCCGAGAAGAGCACATTGGTGAGAAGCCCGCAGAGCGTGCCCACAAGCGCAGCAGCAAGTCCGGCGAGTGCGAGGAAGGCATAGCGCGCACGCACCACGCTGCTGGGGGTGACGGGAAGGGCAAGGCGCACTTCCTGCCAGCCGGCTTGCTCGTCGGCACCAAAGAGGCCGAGCATGAAGTAGAAGATGGGCATCACCGTGACGATGGTAGCGGCAAAGACGCCGGGTGCGTCCGAGCCGTCCGTGTAGCTCGCGGCGACCATGGGGACGGCCACAATCGCACACACAAGGACGGTGCGCGCAAACGTCTCTCGGATGGTGCACCAATCAGCGTAGAAGAGGGCCTTCATCTACCTCACCTCGCCCTTCACGAGGAGGACCATGACGTCGTCGATGGTCGCGGGATCACAGATGTAGTCGGGGTACGCACGGCTGAACGCCAGGCGGTCGGGTACGAGCAGGTCGAGGTTCAGGTCGTGGCGCAGCACGTGGGGGTTCGCCACAAAGCCGTCTGCGAGCACGCGCTCTAGCTCGGCGGAACGCAAGCGCGCGACGCCCATCTCGGCGACGGCGTCGCGCTCGCAGGTCATGAGCACGTGGCCGTTGTCAATAAGCACGAGGTAGTCGGCCAGGCGGTCGAGGTCGCTCGTGATGTGGCTCGAGATGAGCGCGGAGCGGCTCTCGTCCTCCATCCACGTGCGGATGATGTCGAGCACCTCCTCGCGCACGATGGGATCGAGGCCGGCGGTGGGCTCGTCCATGACCAGCAGGCTGACGCCGACGGCGAGCGCGCAGCAGAGCTGCAGCTTCATGCCCATGCCGCGGGAGAGGTCCTTGACCTTCTTTGTCGCAGAGGTGGGAAGGAGCCCCATCTGAGTTGCCAGCTCCTCAAAGCGGCCCTGGTCAAACTGGGGATAGGCCAGGCTGTGCATGCGCGCAACCTCGCGTACCGTCATGCCCTGGGGGTAGGCGCACACCGCGCTGACGTAGCCGATACGCCCCTTGAGCTCGGCGACCTCCCTGTCGGTGAGGCCCGAGACATCACGTCCGAACAGCTCGACATGACCGCTCTCGAGGTGCGTGACGTCCATGATGCTCTTCATGAGCGTGGTCTTGCCGGCGCCGTTCTGGCCGATCAGGCCCACGATGGTTCCGCGTGGGACGCTCATGGTAAGGGGGCCCAGCGTGAAGTCTCCGTAGCGCTTTTCTGCCTCAACGACGCGAAGGTCGCAGGGCATGGTGCTCATGTCCACGACATCGGGCGACGTAGGGGTGGTGCTCATTTCTCCTCATCCTCCAGTAGAAGCTCGAACATCTCGCGCAGCTCGGGCGTGTCGATCCCGGCGGCGCGGGCGTCGGATATCGCCTTTGCGAGCGAGCTCTCCACCATCCTCAGGCGCTCCTCGCGCAGGAGCTCCAGGTTGTCCCCCGCCACGAAGCATCCCTTTCCGGGGACGGTGTGGATGTAGCCCTGCACCTCGAGGTCCGAGTAGGCGCGCTTGGTAGTGATGGCGCTTATGCGCAGCTGCGTTGCGAGCGAACGGATGGAGGGGAGCTGGTCTCCCTCGCGTAGCTCGCCCGACATGATGGCGGCGCGCACCTGCGATGCGATCTGCTCGTAGATGGGCTTGTCCGACGAATTGGATATCACGATCTCCATGGGGATCCTTCCATGGTTGGTTCTGGGGAGCGTCCTCCCGTATCTACTGTATATACCGTACATATACAGTTGTCAAGTAATTGTTATGAAGTGCATAGGTCGGGCAAATGGCCTCGTCCGCCCGATTTGCTGTTAGGCACCGACGCCCTGGCTTCTGCCACCGACAAGGCATCGCAAGGGGCGCCCAGCAACCTCAAAATGGGGGTGGGGTTTCGCATTGAAAGGAGAGGACATGTTCGAGAAGCTCTTTGAGCCCGTGACCATCAACAAGATGGTGGTGCCCAACCGCCTGGTGTTCGAGCCGATGGGCAACTACTACGCGGAGCTGGACGGTAAGGCGAGCCAGCGGGACTGCGACTTCTACGCGGTGCGCGGCGCGGGTGGCTGTGGCCTCGTCATAACGGAGGTCTGCTCGGTCAATCGCGTGCACGGCCGAGGCGACGCGCGCAACCTGCTTATCGACAACGACGAGGCCATTCCGAGCTTTGCCAAGATGGCACAGGCCGTGCAGGCAACGGGTGCTAAGTTTGCAGTCGAGATCTATCATCCTGGCTGCCAGGGCGTGCCTCCGCTGTGCGAAGACGGCATGACCGTGAGCCCTTCGGGTCAGGAGTCCCAGCTCACCCACGCTCCTACGCGTGCGCTCGAACATGACGAGGTGCTGGGCGTCATCGACGACTTCATCCAGGGCGGCATTCGCGTCTGGAAGTCGGGTGCCGATGCCGTCGAGCTGCACTGCGCCCATGGCTACCTGCTCTGCCAGTTCCTCTCGCCCTACACCAACCATCGCGATGACGAATTTGGCGGCAGCCTCGAAAACCGTGCCGAGATCGTGCGTCGCATCATCGAAGGCATCCGCAAGGGCACGAGTCCCGACTTCCCGATCATCGTGCGCCTGTCCGCCGACGAATACATGCGCATGCTGGGCATCGAAGACGGCATTACGCTCGACATGGCGGTCGAGTACTGCAAGCTCTTCGAGTCGTGGGGCGCCGACGCCATCGACGTGAGCGCCGGCAACTACGAGACCATGAACTGGGCTTGGGAGCCGGTGGGATTTGACGAGGGGTGGAAGTCCGTCAACGGCAAGACCATCGCGGCCGCCGTCGACATTCCGGTCATCGCCTGCTCGGTGGTGCGCCATCCCGAGACGGCGATGGACCTGATTGACGGCGGCGTGGCCATGGTGGGCTCCGCGCGCCAGTTCTTTGCCGATCCCGATTGGGGCAACAAGGTGCGTGAGGGTGGCAGTAAGCTCATTCGTCCCTGCATCAGCTGCATGCGCTGCATCGAGAGCCTGATGGCCGCGCACGAGGACCCGTACAGCCCGATGGTCTGTTCGGTCAATCCCGAGGCTGGCCGCGAATGCGACCTGGCCCCACTCAAGAAGGACGGGGACGGTCGCAAGGTCGTCATCGTAGGTTCTGGCCCGGCTGGGCTGGAGGCTGCGCGTGTGCTTGGCCTTCGCGGCTTTGAGGTTGTGGTGCTCGAGAAGGCGGGCAAGGTCGGCGGTCAGCTCGTCTTTGCAGCAAGGCCACCCAAGAAGTGGCGCCTCGACTGGCTCATCCGCTATTACGAGGCCGCGCTCGCGGACCTGCCCGTGGAGATTCGCACGGGCGTCGAGGCCACGGCAGAGCTCATCCAGGCCGAAGCTCCCGTGGCGGTCATCTGGGCTGCGGGCTCCGTTCCCGTTAAGCCCGGCTCCATCCCTGGTCTGGACGGCGAGCTCGTGCTGACCCCGCCCGAGGCGATTATGGCCGATCCTGCGCTCACGGGAGAGCATGTCGTGGTGGTTGGCTCTGGCATGACGGGCATCGAGGTGGCCGAGATGCTTTCTGCCGAGCAGGGCTGCCACGTGGACCTCTACGAAATGGTGGACGAGATCGGTCCGGGCATCTTCTTCCAGAACATGATCGACATCATGGGACGCCTTGGCGCTACGGACACTACGCTCAATCCGGGACACCGGCTGCTTGAGGTTGTGGGCAACAAGGCAACGTTCGAGAAGAAGGACGGAGAGAAGGTCGAGGTCGCGTTTGACCACATGGTTCTTTCGCTGGGCATGCGTCCGGTTGCCGCTCCTGCTTGGACGGCGGAGCTGGGCGTGTCCGTGATTGAGGCTGGTGACTCCACCGCCGTCGGCCGCATTCAGGAGGCCGTGGCCGGAGGCTACGACGCCGCGCGGTCCATCAAGTAGCTTTTGCTGCTATACGAAAGGGTCCCACCCCTACGTATCGATACGTAGGGGTGGGACCCTTTCGTATCGCTACAGCTCGATGGTGAGCTCGACGGGGCAGTGGTCGCTGCCAAAGATCTCCGAAAGGATGGCGGCCCCTGTTACCTGGTCCGCGATGTCGTTGCTTACCAGGAAGTAGTCGATGCGCCAGCCCGCGTTTCGGGCACGGGCGCGCATGCGGTAGCTCCACCAGCTGTAGGCACCTTCCAGTTCGGGGAAGCGTGCGCGGAAGGTATCGGTGAAGCCGGCATCAAGAAGGGCCGAGAAGCCCGCGCGCTCCTCGTCAGAAAAGCCTGCGTTGCCTCGGTTGGGGCCTGGGTTCTTGAGGTCGATCTCCTCGTGGGCAACGTTGAAGTCGCCGCAGGTGACGACCGGCTTCTCTTGGGCAAGCTCGCTCAGGAACTTGCGATAGTGCTCGTCCCAGACCATGCGCTCGTCAATGCGGGCCAGCCCATCCTTGGCGTTGGGCGTGTACACGTTGACGAACCAGTACGTGGGAAACTCGAGCGCGCAGACGCGCCCCTCGTCGTCGGCGCAGGGGCATCCTATCTGCCGTACCACTTGCAGCGGCTCCTCGCGCGAGAAGACCGCGGTGCCTGAATAGCCCTTGCGCTCGGCGTGGTTCCAGGTCTGCACGTATCCCGGGAGGTCAAGCTTGAGCTGCCCCTCCTGCATCTTGGTTTCCTGTATGGCAAAGACGTCGGCATCAAGGGTGTTGAAGATTTCGACAAAGCTGGGCTCCTTCTTCATCACGGCGCGGAGTCCGTTGACGTTCCAAGAAATGAGTCGCAGCTCACGGGCGGTGTTTGCCATGTGTTCCCTCCTTTATGTCGTGCGACCAGTATAGCGAAAGACGAGTGGGCACGAAGCTTTTCCCAAGACCTGGACCCTCTCGTCTATAGCGAACAAAAGTTTTATTCAGATATTGACATAAAGAACAAACGTACTAAACTATTGTTGAACAGCAAAACGAAGGGAGCCGCCATGGCATCACAGGACTACACCGGTATTCAGTTACGCAACATGAGGGATCTTGAGCGGAGCTGGAACAACCTTACGTTCGAAAACGACTTCGTGTTCGGTGCGGTGCTCAGGTCTGATCTTGATCTCTGTCGCCGGCTTCTCGAAGCCGTCCTTGACATGCCCATCGAAAGAGTCGCCCTTGTTCAGCAACAACGGACGACTGACATATCGTACGAAGCAAAGGCGGTTCGGCTTGACGTTTACGTTGCGGATGGCACGGGCATGGTCTATGACATTGAAATGCAGCGCCTCAACGCCACCAACCTTCCGCGACGCGCACGATACTACCAGTCGCTCCTCGACGCGGAGCAGCTCGATAAAGGCGCCGACTACAACGATCTGCCCGATACCTTCGTCATCTTCTTCTGCACGTTCGACCCGTTCAGAAAGGGCTTTCGCCGATACACCTTCAAGCAGACATGCCAGGAAGATTCCAGCATCGAGGTGGAAGACGGAACGACGCGTATGTTCTTGAACTCATCTGGCAGAAAAGGGGAAGTGTCGAAAGACCTCGAGGAGCTTCTGTTGTATCTCAACGGCGGGTATCATAGCGATAACAGCCTTGTTGGAGATATCGATGCAGGCGTCAAGCGCGTTCTTGCATCAGATGAGCTGAGGAGGCAGTTTGTCGTGTTGGAGCTAAAGCTGATGGACGAACGGCGTGCCGCCATCCAGGAGGGGCGTGCCGAAGGTCTTGCTCAAGGACGCGCCGAGGGACGCGCCGAGGGACGCGCCGAGGGACGCGCCGAAGGCCTTGCCGAGGGACGCGAGGAGGGCCGTGCCGATGCGATTGCTGTCCTTTCAGAACTTAAGGGTGCGCTCGTTTCTGCCGGGCGGGAAGGCGAGCTGCTCGAGGCGCTTGACAGTCCCGAAAGGCTCGAAGAGCTTTGCGGAGAGTTTGGCATTGCCGCCAAAGGGGACGGTTAAAGCAAGACGGCGTGCGTATCACGCCTGCACAAACGCATGAATGCGGTCGACCTCGCGCAAACCCTGAGCATGGCCGAGCTCGTAGGCCCGCTCGAGCTCTGCGGTGTCAAGCGTCGTGTTCTTCACGGGCATGGTGTCGGGACGGATGACGAGCGCCTGACCTGCCCGCTCTAGCGCGCTCACGTGGTCGAGCTCCTGGTTATAGCGCTCGGCTCTGGAAAGAAGCGCCTCGATCACCGCGGGATACGCTGCAAACATGCGCTTGATGGCCATCCTGACGGCGGAAGGAAACGGGTGCTTGCGGTAGCCTTCCACGCGTGTGGCCACGAGTAGAAGGCGCTCGAAGCCGTCGTGCTCTGCCATGGGCGTCGGAAGGCCAGCGCCCTCTCCCAGGCCGCCATCAAACAGCACGCGCCCCTCGACGGGCTCTGGTTTCATGGCGCTGGGGATGGTGGAGCTGGCTCGCACGCGCTTGATCGCCTCCCACACGTTGGGCATGTCCTGCTTGCCAAAGGTCACGGTTCTGCCTGTGTCGCGATCAAAGGCTTGGATACGAATGCGTGCTGGATTGGCGACAAAGGCATCCCAGGCAAAAGGCGCGAACCCGTCCGCTATGCATCCTTCGTACAAGTAGTCAGCGTTGAAGTATCCCTTTCCCTTGAGCATCGTACCCAGGCCGCCTACCGGCTCGCTGCCATCCAGCGCCATGAAGGACTTCTTCACGCGTGCCTGGTCGCGCGAGACGTAGTTGAGCGTGTGGCTTGCTCCTGCGGAGATGCCGCACACATAGTCAAACCAGATCTCACTCTCCAAGAGCGCGTTGGCGATGCCCGCGGTATATGCCCCGCGGTAGCCGCCTCCCTCAAACAGGAGGGCGCAATCAAACACGTTGTTGGCAAGGGGTTCCATGGATAGAGCCTCCCATCTGGTGCTACAGTTAAGATGCACGTCAGATATGGTACGCCCATCCGATGGGAGCGTCGCCAGAGAGCGGAGGCAACACATGGCACGCACGGTCACCGATCCAGTCGAGGCAGCTGCCGCGCTCGCCTCTTCCGTCAACGCCGCAAAGAGCGTTGTGTTCTTTGGAGGTGCTGGCGTCTCAACCGCGAGCGGCATCCCCGACTTTCGTAGTGCCGACGGGCTCTACCACCAGCACTTCGCATATCCGCCCGAAACCATGCTGAGCCACAGCTTCTACGTTACGCACACCAAAGAGTTCTACGACTTCTACCGTGAGCGCATGATTGCGCTGGACGCACGTCCCAACCAGGCACACTACAAGCTGGCGGAGCTCGAGGAGCAGGGCAAGCTGGTCGCCGTGGTCACGCAAAACATCGACGGCCTGCACCAGATGGCCGGCTCAAAGCGCGTGCTCGAGCTGCATGGCTCGGTCCATCGCAACGTGTGCCAGCGCTGTGGTGCCACGCAGTCGGCCGAATGGATCATGCAGACCTCGGGCGTGCCGCGCTGTCCCGAGTGTGGTGGTCCCATAAAGCCAGACGTGGTGCTCTACGAGGAGAGCCTTGACGAAGATGTGCTCCTTGCCTCCGCGCGTGCCATTGCGAGCTGCGACCTGCTCATCATTGGCGGCACGTCGCTTGTGGTATACCCCGCGGCGGGCCTCGTCCGCTATTTCCAGGGCAATGAGCTGGTGATTTGCAACCTGCAACCAACGCCGCAGGATAGCGCGGCAGATCTGGTGTGTGCATGCGACATTGCAAAGGCGTTTGACTGGTAGCCAATACGAAAGGGATATGCCCCTACGTATCACCGATACGAAAGGGATGATCCCTTTCGTATTGCACCTCTGGTCTGTGTTGACCATTAGGGGTTTCGCCATTTCCCTCAGTCCTCGCTACAATGGTAAGGTGCGACAAATGCGGCTGAATCGAACGGGGCTGCTGCCCCAGGAAGGTCGGACCCATGCTTCGAGAGGAATACGCAACCTGGCAGTGCGGAGCGCATGAGCTCACGCTCTCTCGCCCGCGCATCATGGGCATCCTCAACGTGACGCCCGACTCCTTCTCGGACGGTGGGGAGGCCTTTGATCCCGATGCGGCCGTGGCGCGCGCCCTCCAGATGCTGGACGAGGGCGCCGACATCATTGACGTGGGCGGAGAGTCCACGCGACCGGGTCACGAGCCGGTTTCTGTCGACGAGGAGGCCGAGCGCGTCGCTCCCGTGGTGCGTGGCATCATAAAGGCCGCACCAAGCGCCATCGTCTCCATCGACACGCGTCACGCCGACGTCGCGCGGATGTGCCTTGAGCTGGGGGCGTCCATCGTCAACGATGTTTCGGGCTTCACTGACCCATGGATGCAGCAGGTGGCGGTCGAGTCCGACTGCGGATGCATCATCATGCACTGGAACCAGCCCGATGCCCCATCCACGGCTACCCGTCGCTCGGTTCAGCTCGACTCCATCAAGCCCGCACGCGTGGTTCAGAGCTCGCGGCGCTTCACCTTGCCGGAAGAGGCCCCCATCATGCGTGAGATCATGGGCTTTCTGGGCGACCAGGCGCGCACGCTCATGCGCGCGGGGGTGTCGCGCAACCGTCTATGCGTCGATCCCGGCGCAGGCTTTGACAAGACGACGGACGTGGACATCGTCGTGCAGCGCGCGACGCGCAAGCTCGTCTCAATGGGCTATCCCGTGCTGACTGCCGTCTCGCGCAAGCGCTTTGTGGGTGCCATTTCGGGCGAGAAGAAGGCGAGCGCGCGCGACGCCGCGACGCTGGGCGTGTGCCTCTCTGCCATCGAAAGTGGCGCACGCATCCTGCGCGTCCACGACGTCAAGGGTACGGCAGACTTCATCAACGCCTATTGGGCCATGGCAAAAAAGGACCAACGCCAGGCCTTCATTGCCATCGGGTCAAACGAGGGCGATCGCCTCGAGAACCTGTCCGAGGCGGTGCGCCTCATAGACAAGGTGCCGCTGACCTGCGTGGTTGCGGTGAGCCATGCCTACGAGACCGAGCCAGCGTACGGTATCCCGACGCCTGTGGCTAACGCCGTCATAGAGGTGCGCACGGAGTTGCACCCGACGGTCCTCATGGGCGAGCTGCGCTCTGTCGAGGAGCGCATGGGCCGTAAGCGCGACGGCAAGGATCACGACGTCAAAGAGGCGGGAAGCGAATCCCGCGTTATCGATTGTGACCTCTGCTGGGTCGAGGACGAGCGTCACGCCGGGCAGCTCCTCACCCTGCCTCACCCACGTCTGGGCGAGCGGGACTTCGTGCTCGTGCCCATGGAGGACCTCATGCACGATCCGGTGCGCTTCCTGACGCACGCGGGCGTGAACGTGCTTATCCCCGAAGAGCGTGTGGGTCACGTGACGGCGGAGCTGGGCACACTGAGCTGGGAATAGAGGGTGCAGAAGCCATGTCCGAAGAGGCCCTTGCATCTGTGACGCTGCGGCCGGCCGTTCCTATGGGGGCCTATCACGGCCTGGGATACGTCTGCGTGCTGGGCGCTGCCGAGGCGCTCCGCTCGCAGGGTATGGACGTGGGTATTGGTTGGCCGTTTTTTCTTGTCGACGCGCATTCGCTTGAGGTGTTGGCGGAAGTCCGCGTGCGCGCTGGTTACGACGAGGGGATGTTTGCCCGCTGCGAGGTCGTAAAGGGGGAGGGCGCTGCCGCCGCGTTCCCGCCTGATACCGTCATTGCGGGCGTTGCCAGTCGCGTGGACGCATGGGCCGCGGACGTGGCTGCCGGCCGCGCCAAGGCAGGTCCCGTCGCTCCCGTGCTCTCCGACTACTTTGACCTCGTGCCGCTGCTGGGGAGGCCTGCCCGAGCGCTCTACCCAAATGGGAACGTCATGGCCACCGGCACCTTTGCGGGCATCGACATCTGGGGTCGCGCAACGTTGCGCACCGAAGACGGCCGCGAGCTTGAATTTGCCCCAGAGCAGGCATCGGTTGTGCCAGCGTGACCCTCGCGACCCGTTGAGGTGCTCTTGTTCTGCGGCGGTGCGCTAGACTGCTGCTCGAGGTAGCTAAGCGAGGAGGCATCATGTTTCTTTCGGTTGACATCGGCAATACCCAGACTACCCTTGGTCTGTTTGAGCTGGAAGGCACCTGTCTGCGTCAGTGGCGCATGGCAACCGATCGGACCGATACGGCCGACGAGCTCCATGAGCGCCTGTTTGGCTATTTCCAGATGTTTGGGCTGTCGCTTTCCGACGTCACCGACGTCGCCGTGGCCGGCGTCGTGCCCATCCTCTCTCAGTCATGGCAGCGCATGCTGCGCGAGGTCATTGGGACCGAGCCGCTCATGGTCGACGCCACACGCGATTGCGGCATTGCCATCAACATGCCCAATCCGCGCGAGGTTGGGGCGGACCGCATAGCAAACGCGCTCTCCGCGCGTGTCACCTACGGTGCTCCAGTCATCGTGGTGGACTTTGGGACGGCAACCAACATCGACGTGGTTGACGCTACGGGAGCCTTCCGCGGCGGAACCATCATGCCGGGCCTGCTCCTTTCCGCGCAGGCGCTCTTTGATCGTGCGGCCAAGCTGTCGAGCGTGCCGCTGGTCGTACCGCCTCACGCGCTGGGCAATTCGACCGAGACTGCCGTGCAGTCCGGTGTGGTGATTGGTGCGGCAGCGCAGGCAGAGGGGCTTGTCCGGCGCATCCAGGAGGAGCTTGCCGGGGAGGGGGACGACGTTCCGTATGCGACCGTGGTGGGAACGGGAGGATATGCCACCACGATTGCCGAGGCCACCGACATCTTTGACGCCGTCGACCCCGATCTGACCATTCGGGGCATCTACCAGATCTGGCGCCATGCTGTGGAAAAGCATGTCGCACGGGGCGCCTAGGCAGGCAGGTGCCGAATTGGCACAAAGGGGTGTAACCCTTATGGGCCAACGGAAATTTCCATAGCATGTGCTCACGTGTTTTGCTACACTTGCAAAGCTTCACCATCAGCACTGGTCGGAAACCAGTGCGCGTTCTTATGAAGGAGTCTTGCCATGAAGCCAAACATTCACCCCAACTACGTGGAGTGCAGCGTTCGTTGCAGCTGCGGCAACACGTGGACGACCCGCTCCACCAAGAAGGAGATGCGCGTCGACCTCTGC
>CADBRX010000161.1 GCA_902797175.1 uncultured Coriobacteriaceae bacterium
CCAAGCACAACGCGGCCGAGGTCATGGGCGTCATCGGCAACATCGTGGGCAAGACCTGCATCATCAACGACGACATGATCGACACGGCGGGCACCCTGGTGGGCTCCATCAAGAAGCTCAAGGAGATGGGCGCGGGCGACATCTACGTCAGCTCCACGCACGGCATCTTCTCGGGCGCTGCCATCGAGCGCCTGGAAAGCGCACCCATCGTGGAGTGCGTGGTGACCGACGCCATCCCGTGCGCCGTCGCCAACAAGCCGGGCTCCAAGATCAAGATGATCTCTGTCGCGGACGAGTTTGCCGAGGCCATCGCCGCCGTGTACCAGAACACGCCGGTCACCCTCGTATTTGGCGGCGCCTCCGAGATGTAAGCGCTGCGCACCAATCAGCTAAAACCGTGACGGGCCGGAAGCGAAAGCTCCCGGCCCGTCCGCCATGTGACGCCCTGTCATCGGAATGACCCATGTTTCATGGGTCTTTCCGCCGGCGAATCACCCTTTTCTCAAAACGCGAGGCGGATTGACCCACAAACCATGGGCCATTCCGTAAAGCGAATTCGCGAAGCGAAGAGCGAAGCCCCAGCCCGGCAGTTTGGGCCCCGGGGTCCGTTGGCTGTTCGGTTGAGGTGGGTTATGGGTTCTATTAGTCGAACAAGGGAGGCCCCAGGACCCAGGAACTGGGGCCTGGGGGCCAACCCGCGGTTGCCTCTTGATTTCCACAACGCGACTTCGCGAAGCGAAGAGCGTCCCGGTCCAGTAGCCCGGGGCCGCGAGTCCATTCAGCTGTGGTTGGCTGGCTGTGTTTCCGTAGCGCGATTTCGCGAAGCGCCCGGGGCCCCGAAGTCCAGGGGCGGGAGGAATCTATCGGCCGATGGGCCTTTCGGGTTTCCTGTGAGCGATTTCGCGAAGCGCATGAGCGAACAGGAAACCCGAAAGGCCCGCCCCCATCGTCTGCTAGAATGACGTTACTTTGGGGTATCGTCCAAGGGTTAGGACAGCGGTTTTTGGTGCCGTTAATGAGGGTTCGAATCCTTCTACCCCAGCCACAAACATAAGCAGGCCAGACGCACGTACACGTCTGGCCTGCTTCTTTGTCGGTACCTCGGCTTGCGCGTCGGCCCTACCCATTGACGCGCTGGGCCAGTGGGTTGTCCTCGCCCACCACGGCAAGAATGCCAAACGGGTCCTTCTCGTGCAGGGTGGTGTGGGTCGACTTGCCGCTCACGTTGTCGGGCACCAGGACCGCCGCGGGGTCGATCTCGCCATACTGGCCAAGTGTCGCCTTGCCGTCGGCCTTGATGGACACGGGAATGCCCTTGGACATCTCGCCCGAATACGTCCCCATGGAAACGGCCGCGACCGAGTGAATGAGGCAGTCCTTGGTGAAGTACGTCTTGACCTTGTCGCCCGCAAGGGCATCGCGCAGAAGGTCCGCGTCAAATTCGTCGGGAAGATCCGTCACGTTCACGATGCTGAGCGCCGTGTCCAGGATGGTCGTCGTGGGCACGTCAAGCTCGTAGCACACGGCATCGTCGGACTCCAGGGCAATCCTGTTGAACTCGGCGCCCGAAAGAAGGCTGGTCACGCCAAGTGCGTCTACCGAGCCCGTGACCCCGACGTTGAAGTCCTTCCAGACCACGGAATCCTTCACGTGGGCACCAACGTGCACCTTGACGACGTTATCCAGCACCTGCGCATATACCTCGGCGTCGTAGTCGTTGACCCCAAGCTTTGAAAGGTCGGCGTGCACCGTGCCGTGCAGCGCCCTGTCCACGATGTCCACGTCTGCCGTCACGGGAATGGCCACGCGGTACCCCACAAGCGAAAGGGTGAGGTTCGCCTCGGCCGTCGCGTGGCAGTTCTGGCTGTCCTCGTGAGCGGCATAGCGTACGAGCAGGGACTCGGTCGATGCCGGCTCTCCCAGCGCTCCGCAGCCCGGCAGTACAAGCATCGCGACAAGAGAAAGGACGAGCACGCCAGCAAGGCAGCGCCTTTTTGTCATCGTTCCCTCCGGATGGTCGGATGATACGCATAGGGCAAGGTAGATGCCCCCAATTAATGTTAGTATATCTGCTCGTGTGAACAATCAGACGAGGGAGCTACCTTGGGAACCTCTTTTGCCATCTTCAAACGTGACCTGCGAAAGATCCTGCGCAATCCCATTGCCTTAGCCATAACGCTGGGAATCTGCATCGTCCCGTGCCTGTATGCGTGGATCAACATCCTCGCAAACTGGGATCCGTATTCCAACACGAGTGGCATGCCCGTCGCGGTGGTGAACGAAGACCGCCCCGTGACGCTGGAGGAGCAGGGCGAGATATGCGCCGGCGACCTCATGGTGGAGGCCCTCAAGGAAAACGATGCCATCGGTTGGCAGTTCATGAACGAGGAGGAGGCCCTGGAGGGTGTCCAGGCTGGCACATATTACGCGGCCATCGTCATCCCGGAGGACTTCACAACAAACCTCACGGGCATCCTGGACGGCCGGACCGACAAGGCCCAGCTCAAGTACTACGTCAACGAGAAGGTGAACGCCATCGCGCCCAAGGTGACGGACACGGGCGCCACCACCATCGAGACGCAGAT
The DNA here is from genome assembly GCA_902797175.1 of uncultured Coriobacteriaceae bacterium. Classification (GTDB taxonomy): domain Bacteria; phylum Actinomycetota; class Coriobacteriia; order Coriobacteriales; family Atopobiaceae; genus UBA1367. The sequence continues at coordinate 2,586 of CADBRX010000161.1, forward strand.
CAAGGGCAAGTTCACCGCCACGGCCGGAGAGGTGATCACGGAAAAGCTCGGTGACGCCCTGACCACCATGGTGGACGACTCCCACACGGCCGTGGGAAGGGCCGTCACGGCGCTGGGCGACGTGCAGACGGCGCTGAAGGACGTTGACACGCAGCTGGGGAGCGTCTCGGACTCCCTCACGAGCGCGCAGTCTGCCCTCACGAGCGCCGCAGATGACCTGACCACGCTGCAGGGCGAGGGGGAGAGGCTGGCCAACAGGCTGAAGTCGTCCCTCGACGAGGTCGCGCGGGTGCGCACGAACGCCAACCAGCTCATGACGGACATCAACACGGCGCTCGGCAACGCTTCGGGCGGCATATCCACGGTGTCCTCGAGGGCGAGCGCCGACGTGTCAGCGCTCGCGGGCGACGTGTCTTCGGCCCAGTCGCAGATCAAGGCTGCCATCGTCGCGCTCGAGAACGACCTGACGGACAGTGAGGGCCTCAAGGCGAGCATCTCTGATGCCATCGAGTTCGTGGCGCGCATCAACCCCACGGACGATTCGGCGATAACGATGCGTGCCGACCTCCAGCGACAGCTTGAGAACGAGCTCACCCTCGTGGTGCAGCTCTCCGACTCACAGCAGGCCAAGCTCGACGAGCTACGCGCCCTGTCTGCGGAGCTCGAGGCGGTGACGTCCGAGGTCACGGCCCTCTCCGACACCATCAACGCACGCGCACAGGCGGCGGCCACCGCCCTTTCCGGCGCGCAGACGGGCGCCATCGGCACCAGCCTGTCGCAGATCAGCAGTGCCATCGACACCTTCGTGCGCGTGGGCCAGCAACTCGAGACCTCCTCGCGCTCGGTCGACCCGCTTGTCGGGGAGGCCGTGCAGGTGACGCGCGACCTTGCCAACACCATGTCCACGACCGCGAGCGCGCTGGGCGGAACGAGGTCATCGCTTACCGACCTCGCAAAGGACGTGGAGGGCCTATCGGGCGAGCTCACGACCATCCAGGCGTCGGACGCGTGGGCCCTCATGAAGAGCCTCACCGACGCGAACCCCGAGGGCGTGAAGGAATTCCTGGCGTCCCCCGTGGGAATCAACAAGAACCGCCTGTTCCCGGTCGAAAACTACGCCAGCGGCGTCGCCCCGTTCTTCACGAGCGTGGCCCTCTGGGTCGGCGGCATCGCGCTTGTCGCCATCTTCAAGCTCGAGGTGGACGAGGACGGCCTGGGCCGCGTGCGTCCCTGGCAGGCATACTTTGGCCGCTGGCTGCTCTTTGTGCTGCTGGGCGCCCTGCAGGCCGTCGTCTGCTGCACTGGCAACATGATCATCGGCATACAGTGTGCCCACCCCTGGGCGTTCTACCTGTCCGCCATCGTGGCGTCGTTTGCCTTCGTCAACGTGATCTTTGCCCTGTCGGTCGCCTTCAAGCACCTGGGAAAGGCGCTCGCCTTCACGCTCATCATCCTGCAGGTGCCGGGCTCGGCAGGCATGTATCCCATCGAGATGATGCCCTCCTTCTTCCAGGCCATCAATCCGTGGCTGCCCTTCACCTATTCCAACAATGCGCTGCGCGAGGCCGTGGCCGGTCTCTACGGCAACAACCTCGCCCACGACCTGACCATGCTGCTTCTGTTCGTGGTTCCCTCCATCCTGGTGGGCGTTACCGCGCGCGGGCACCTCGTGAACATCAACGCGCTCTTTGACAAGCGCCTGCGCGAGACCGATCACCTCATGGTGAGCGAGCCGGTGGCCATCGAGGGCAACCGCTACCGCCTAGCCACCGTGATCAAGGCCATGCGTGCTCCCGAGGAGTACCGTGCGGAGTTTGACAAGCGCAGCGCCGCGTTCGAGAAGGCCTATCCGGCACTCAAGCGCTACGGCATCGTCGCGCTCTTTGTGGTGCCCGTCACGCTCTTCGTCCTGCTGCTTGTCACCAATGCCAAGCTGCAGCTCATTGCCTGCTGGGTCATCTCGCTCGTGCTCATCTACGCATACAACATCGTCATCGAGTACTTCCACGACCGCATCCAGACCAGGCGCGCCCTCACGGACCTGTCTGAGGACGAGCTCACCGACGTGCTTGTGGATACCCTGCGTGACGAGGTCATGCCCTACGCCCCCGTCGACGCGATCATCGAGAGAAGGGCCCAGCGCCAGGAGTCGGGCCTCATCGAGAGGGTGCACGAGAGGCTCGGGACGGTCGTCGCGGATGCTCCCAAGTTCATTCCCATCCCCATGCGAGAGGCCTCCGGCGAGGAGCCGTCCGAGCCGAAGGGCGAGGATGTGGACGCGGACGCAGATGTGGTTGCAGATACAGGTGTGGTCGCGGATGCAGACATGGTTGCGGACGCAGACACGGACGTCCAGGAGACCGAAGCCTTGGATGCGGACGCTACGGAAGGAGGTGATGAGCAGTGAGGCGCATTTGGAACATCTTCATACGGGACCTCCGCAACGTGAGCCATAACACGGTGGCCCTGCTCATCATCATGGGCCTTGCGGTCATGCCTTCGCTGTATGCCTGGTTCAACATCGCGGGCGGCTGGGACCCCTACGGCAACACCGGCCAGGTCCAGGTCGCGCTCGCAAACTCCGACGAGGGCCTCTCGGGCACGCTGCTGCCCGTCCATGTGAACGTGGGCGAGCGCGTGGTCTCCTCGCTTTCGGGCAGCGACAAGGTCAACTATGTGGTCACCACCGAGGACAAGGCCCTCGAGGGCGTCCGCTCGGGCGAGTACTACGCAGCCGTGGTGATCCCCGAGGACTTCACCCAGAACTTGCTCAGCGTCTTTTCTCCCAGCCCCACGCACCCCGATATCGACTTCTATGTAAACGAGAAGCGCAACGCCATCGCCTCCATCGTGACGGGCAAGGTGTCGGGCTCGGTGCAGAACATGGTGAACGAGGGCTTCACCGAGGCGGTGGCCGACGCTGCCGCAGACCTCTTCGAGCAGCTTTCGGGCATGCTGGACGACGACAGCATGCTCGCGCTCGCCTCCAACCTCAACATCTCGCTCGATGACGCCCTGCGCGTCCTGGATCGCTCGTCGGAGGACATCAACGCCTACAAACAGGTCGTGACTTCGATCATGGGCGTCATGGAGTCCTCAAAGCAGGTCCTGGGCACAAACTCCGCCTCGCTCGAGGTCTCGGACATGCTGAGCGAGGCCGCGACGGGCGTGCGTCAGTTTGACGAGGCGGTAGGCACGGCCAAGCAGGGCACCTCTGCCGCCATCGACGGCGGCAGCAACGCCGTGGCAGACCTCAAGGCTGCACTGGACGAGGCGTTTGCCGCAGCTGACGGCAAGACCGGCAACCTTGCTGACGCGCTGGGTAGGGTGGTCTCTGGAGCCCAGGGACTCTCAGACCAGCTGTGGGGACTCTACAACAAGGTGGAGGGTCTCGAAAACCTGGTCAGCTCGCTCTCCACCTCCCTTGAGGCGGAAAACCTGAGCTATGCGCATAAGGTCGAGCTTGACCTCTCTGACTACAAGGCACGCATCTTGGTCGCCATCGAGCGCGTGGATGCAATCACAACCACATGCCAGAAGAGCATCGACGACCTTCAGACCGCACGTGGCAACGCCGCCACAAGCAAAAACGACCTGGCCGCCCTCGCTGAGGAGGCGCGTGCGGGCATCGAGAACGTGCGCTCGAGCTACGAGGGCAGCGTGAGCCTCACGCTGAACGAGGTGGCCAGCTCCATCGACGAGGTGGCAAACCAGGCCTCCGGCATCTCATCTGACCTCAAGACCAAGGTCAACAACCTCTCGCCGATCCTCGATGACGCGACGAACGGCCTGAAGAGCCTTGAGGAGTCCCTGGACAAGACCTCAACCAAGCTCAACGACACGGCCAAGGGCCTGCGCACCCTGCGTGACAACCTGGAGGCGTCGGCCTCGTCGAGCAACCTCGACATGATCCGCAGCATCCTGGGAACCGACCCGTCGCTTCTGGTCGACTTCATCACCGCGCCGGTCGAGCTCGATCGCGAGCCGTTCTTCCCTGTGGAGAACAACGGCTCGGCCATGACGCCGTTCTACACCACGATGGCGCTGTGGGTGGGCGGCACCCTGATGGGCATCCTGCTCTATACGGGCATCTCCGAGCGGGCGCGCGAAGAGACCGGCGCCGAGCCGCGCCATGCCTATTTCGGGAGGCTCCTGTTCTTCCTCATGATAGGTGCCTGCCAGTCCACGATCCTTCTGCTGGGCGACCTGTTCTTCCTCAAGGTGCAGTGTGTCAACCCGCTCCTCTTCCTGCTCACGGGATGGATCGCCTCTGCGGTGTTCATCAACATCATCTACTCGCTCTCCACGTCGTTTGGCGACGTGGGCAAGGCCATCGGCGTGCTCATCATGGTCCTGCAGGTCGCGGGTTCGGGCGGCACCTTCCCGGTGCAGATGCTGCCGCCGCTCTTCCAGAAGCTCTACCCGTTCCTGCCCTTCGTGCACTCCGAGAACGCCTTCCGCGCGGCCATGTTTGGCACCTACGGCAACGACTGGACCACCTCGATAGGCACGCTTGCGCTGTTCCTTGTGCCCGCGCTGCTGCTGGGCCTCGTGCTGCGCAAGCCGCTCGTTCCCGTGAACGAGTGGATAGAAGAGAAGATGGAAGAGACGGGCATCATGTAGCCAGATACGAAGGGGTCCCACCCCTACGTATCAGTGATACGTAGGGGTGGGACCCCCTTCGTATCGGTTCGGTTTACCTACTCGTCGTAGGCGGTGCAGATGGCGTCCAGCACGATGACGGCAAGGGTCTGCGCGTCGCCCGTGGTGAAGGATCCGTCGTAGTCCAGGCCAAACGGCAGCTCAAGACGAACCACGGGGACGCTGCCATGCACGCTCTCCACGGCCGCACGGAGCCTCAGCGGAAGCGTGGCAAAGTCCTCGATGACCACGTTCGGCACGCTGGTGCTGCGGCCCGGCAGGGGAGTGGTGGACAGCACGAAGAGCGCTTGGTCGTTCGAGCGCATGTGGCGCGTGTCCTCGATGAGCTCAAGGCCGCTCTTGTCCGTGGTCGCCGAGGCCAGGTTCCAGATGCGTCCCGCGATGTTGCGCGATATGGGGTCCTCCGCCGTGATGGAGAGCTGCACGTTCTCGAGCACGCTCGCGGCGCGGGCAAATCCCATGCCGCCCATGGGGTGCGGTCCCGTGGCCGGCTTGCCGTTCCACACGTGGCGCAGGCGGTCAATGGCGTCAAAGGTGTCGGGAAACGCCATGCCGTCGGCCAGGATGCCCTGGCTCTCCTGGAACTGCTTCACGGCGGCCTCGGTGTGCACGCCGTAGTAGCCGTCCGGCTCGCCGCACGAGAAGCCCAGGATGTTCAGGCAGTTCTGCAAGAAGCGCACGTCACCGCCGTGGAAGTTGGGAAGGCGCAGGTACAGCGTGCGGTCGCCCATCACGTAGCCCTCGTCCACGAGCTCGGCCCACGTGGTGGTGTCCACCTCGGTTCCCAGCACGATGCCGTGGTCCAGGCGGAACTTTGCCACGGCAGACGCCGTGGAGCTGCCAAACAGCTGTGCCTCCAGCTCCGCCGCGTCAATGGCGTAGCCAAGCTTTCCTAGGCGCTCCTGGATGTCCTCGACGGCCAGTCCCGTCGCGCCCTCTCGAATTGGGTCCATGTGCCTCTCCCTGGTTCAGAAGCGACTCAGCCGAGCCGCTCGATGAAGAAGGTTGCCATCGAAAGGAGGACCTTGCGGGCCTCCTCGTCAAGTTCCACCCCGTCAAGGTGGCCACGCGCACGCTCAACCAGCTCGTGGGCATAGGCTCGCACGTGGTCGATCGCGCCTGCCTGCACCATGAGCTCCACGGCACGTGCGAGGTCTGCGGGGTCGGTGGTGTGTGCGGAAAGCAGCGTGCGCAGCTCCTCGCGGTCCGCCCCCTCCAGGTGCTCGAGCGCCCAGACGGCAATCATGGTGCGCTTGCCCTCGGTGATGTCGGAGCGGAAGTCCTTGCCCTGCTCGGCGGGATCTCCCACCACGTTGAGCAGGTCGTCCTGCAGCTGGAACGCCAGGCCCGCGTCAAGGCCAAACGAGAACAGCGCGTCCACCTGCTCGTCCGTGCCTCCTGCGCAGATGACGCCGCATGCCAGGGGCGTCGCGGCAGAGTAGTAGGCCGTCTTGTGCGTTGCCATGAAGAGGTAGTCCTCGACGCTGACGTCCCAGCGCCCGTCGCGGACCCAGCCCAGGTCAAGGGCCTGACCCTCGAGCGTGCGCTGCTCCATATAGGTCAGCTCGCACAAGATGCGCAGGCAGGTCTCGTTGTCGAGCGACCCGTCAACGAGCAGCCCCGCATAGACGTTGACCAGGGCGAGGTCGCCCGCGTTGATGGCGATGCCCGTGCCGTCGCTGATGTGCAGGCACGGCTCGCCTCGGCGCAGCTCGCTCTTGTCGGCAATGTCGTCGTGAATGAGCGCCGCGCTCTGGAAGTACTCGATGGCCGCCGCGGTCGAAAGGGCGCAGATGGGGTCGACGCCCACGGCCTGGGCGCCCAGAAGGCAGAGCACGGGCCTCGTGCGCTTGCCTCCGCCCGCCGTAAAGCGAGCGAGGGGCTCGTACAGGTAGCGGGAGAGGTCTCCCGCCGCGTGTACCGTGGAATCCTCGGGACGCGGCGTGAAGCGCGCCAAGTAGTCCTCTACCTGTGGACGCCTACTCTTGAGGTAGCTGGCAAAGAGCTCGCCGCCATATTGAATCATGCTAGCCCTCGTATCCGTTGGGGTTGTGCGACTGCCAGTTCCAGCTGTCGCGGCACATGTCGGCGATGTCGTACTGCGCCTCCCAGCCGAGCATCTCGCGCGCCTTGGTGCAGTCGGCGTAGTTTGCCGTCACGTCGCCGGCGCGGCGCGGCTCGATCACGTAGGGCAGCTCGCGACCGCAGGCCTCGGAGAAGGCGCGGACGATCTCGAGCACGGAGGTGCCGCGCCCGGTTCCCAGGTTGAAGACCTCGCAGCCGCTGCGGCCGGCCATCCAGGCAAGCGCGGCCACGTGGCCCGCAGCCAGGTCCATCACGTGGATGTAGTCGCGCACGCCGGTGCCGTCGGGCGTGTCGTAGTCGTCGCCGAAGACGTGCACGGCGTCTCGGCGGCCCACCGCCACCTGCGCCACGTAGGGCAGCAGGTTGTTGGGGATGCCCTTGGGGTCCTCGCCCATGAGGCC
>CADBRX010000162.1 GCA_902797175.1 uncultured Coriobacteriaceae bacterium
CTGCTTGACCTGCGTCGCGTTCGCAAGGACAGCTTCTTCTGGTACAAGAAGGTCATCGCCAGCAGGGGCACCGACCTGGCATAGCGAAGCGCCGCCTGGCCGGTGTCCCTGCTGGCGCACGGCGCGGGACGTGAGTGCGCCGTGCTCCCTTTAAGGGGCACCGACCTGGCATAGCGAGCGGCGAGCGGCATATCCACCGGGACACCCAACGGCATCGGCCGTTCCGCAGAAAGCGGAACGGCCGATGCCGTTGGGTGTCCCGGGTTTCTCCTACTCGATGGAGTCTGCCTCGATGGGCATCTCCCCGGCGCGGGTGGCAACCAGGCGGTCATCCTCCCCCACGTCGACACGCACCGTGTCGCCCTCGCCAACCTCGCCAGCGATGATGAGGTTGGCCACGTTGTCCACCACCTGGCGCTGGATGAGGCGCTTGAGCGGACGAGCTCCGTACACCGGGTCGAGGCCGTCAAGGGCCAGCGACTGCACGGCAGCGGGCGACAGCTCCAGGCTGATGCGCTCGCGGGCAAGGCGGGCACGGACGTCGGCCAGCTGGATGTCCACGATCTGCTCGATGTCGGAGAGCCCCAGCGCGTGGAAGACCACCACGTCGTCGATGCGGTTGAGGAACTCCGGCTTGAAGGCCTGACGCAGGGCATCGTTCACCTGGCGCTGTACCTCGTCGGGGTCCTTTGCGGCATTTGCGGCGGCAATGAACTGCGACCCGACGTTGCTCGTCATGATGATGATCGTGTTCTTGAAGCTCACCACGCGGCCCTGTCCGTCGGTCAGGCGGCCGTCGTCCAGCACCTGCAGCAGGACGTTGAAGACGTCAGGATGCGCCTTTTCCATCTCGTCGAGCAGGATGACGCTGTACGGCTTGCGACGCACGGCCTCGGTCAGCTGACCTCCCTCGTCGTAGCCCACGTATCCCGGGGGCGCACCGATGAGGCGCTGCACGGAGAACTTCTCCATGTATTCGGACATGTCGATGCGCACCAGCGAGCGCTCGTCATCAAACAGGCACTCGGCCAGCGCCTTCGCCAGCTCGGTCTTGCCCACGCCGGTCGGCCCCAGGAAGAAGAAGCTGCCGATGGGGCGGTCGGGGTCAGAGAGCCCCGCGCGGCTGCGGCGCACGGCGGCGGCCACGGCGCTCACGGCCTCGTCCTGACCGATGACGCGCTTGTGCAGCTCGTCTTCCAGGTGCTTGAGCTTCTCGATCTCGCCCTGCATCATCTTTGACACGGGCACGCCGGTCCAGGACGAGACGACCTCGGCGATCTCCTCCGAGGTGACCTCCTCCTTGAGCAGGCCTCCCTCCTCCTGCTTGGCGGTGAGGGTCTGCTCCGCCTCCTGGAACTGCCGCTGCAGGCCAGGGATGATGGAGTAGCGCAGCTCGGATGCGCGGGCAAGGTCGCCGTCGCGGGTCACGCGCTCCATCTCGGTGCGCGCGTCCTCGATCTGGGACTTCAGCTCCTGGACGCGATCGATGGCGCCCTTCTCGTTTTGCCAGTTGGCCTTCATGGCGTCAAGGCGCTCCTGCGTCTCGGCGATGCGGTTGCGCAGCGTGGCCAGGCGCTCCTTGGAGGCGTCGTCCTCCTCCTTCATGAGGGCCTGCTCCTCGATCTGCATCTGCGTGAGCTCGCGGTCGACGGCGTCGATGTCCGCAGGCATGCTGTCGAGCTCCATGCGCAGGCGGCTCGCCGCCTCGTCCACGAGGTCGATGGCCTTGTCGGGCAGGAAGCGGTCGGAGATGTAGCGGTTGGAGAGGTCGGCCGCGCTGACGAGCGCCGCGTCGGTGATGCGGACACGGTGATGCTGCTCGTAGCGCTCCTTGATGCCGCGCAGGATGGAAATGGTGTCCTCCACAGAGGGCTCCGAGACCATGACCGTCTGGAAACGACGGGCCAGGGCCGCGTCCTTCTCCACGTACTTGCGGTATTCGTCCAGCGTGGTGGCGCCGATGGCATGGAGCTCGCCACGCGCGAGGGCCGGCTTGAGAATGTTGCCCGCATCCATGGAGCCCTCGGTGGCGCCTGCGCCCACGATGAGGTGCAGCTCGTCGATGAACAGGATCACGCGCCCGTTGGAGTTCTGGACCTCCTTGAGCACGGACTTCAGGCGGTCCTCAAACTCGCCGCGGTACTTGGCGCCTGCGACCAGCGCGGACATGTCCAGCTCGACGATGTCCTTGTCCTTGATCGTGCTGGGCACGTCGCCCTCCACGATACGCTGGGCCAGGCCTTCGACGATGGCCGTCTTGCCCACGCCTGGCTCGCCGATGAGCACGGGGTTGTTCTTGGTGCGGCGGCTCAGCACCTGGATGGTGCGGCGGACCTCCTCCACGCGGCCAATGACCGGGTCAAGCTTGCCCTGACGGGCGAGGTCGGTCACGTTGCGGCCATACTGCTCGAGCGCCTCAAACTGCTGCTTGCCATCCTGGCTGGTCACGCGGCTGTCGCCGCGCAGGTCGGCGTAGGCCTGGCTCACGCGCTTGCTCGTGACGCCTGCCGCGCGCAGCACGTTGCCCGCATCGCCCTTGTCGTCGGCCAATGCGCAGAGCAGGTGCTCGGAGGTGACGTAGGAGTCACCGAGCTTGGTCGCGAGCTTCTCCGCCGCATCGATGGTGCGCGAAAGCCCGCTGTCGATACCCATCTGGCTTATGTCGCCCGAGACCTTGGGTGCGCCCGCGATAAGGGCATCTGCCTGGGCCTCGATGGCCGCAGGATCGGCCCCCACGCGCTCGATGATGGCGCGGATGTTGCGCTCTCCCGAACTGAGAAGCGCCTTGAGCAGATGGATGGACTTCATCTGGCTGGCTTCGGCATCTGCCGCGATGCCCATCGCGGCCTGGAATGCCTCTTGGGCGGTCACCGCCCACTTGTCGATTCTCATGAGTGCCTCCTTATTGCCCGCCTGGGGCATGTCTGTCTGTCAAGGAAGTTTGTTCCCCGATAGAGTGGAGGCTATGCACATCTAAGTGTGTTTGTATCAGATTTTCTTAGTTAGTTTTCCTAAGGGTGAGATGAGGAGGGAGACGATGACTATCCCCCGCCCACTGCAAGCATGTTACAATCAGAATATCTTCTGAAAGGAGCGCTCATGGCCCTCGTTCGAACAACTTCAGACCTGCAGCGAAACATGGGCGAGGTGTGCGACATCTGCAAAGAGACTCGTGAACCTATATACGTAACGCGTAATGGCGAGACGGCGCTCGTACTCATGGATGCGGGCGCCTTCGAAGAGCGAGAGGCTTTATTGAGCGACCTCGAGCACGAGCTCGCCCTCTTCAAAACGCTTATGCAGTCTGAGATCGACCGGCTTGAAGGCAAAACGTATGACTGGGATGAGATACAGCGCGAGCGCGCCGTCATGCGAGGGGCGATTGCATGACGCCGTGGGACGTCCGCGTTAGCCCCGTCGCACGGCAGAGCCTTCTTGCGCTACCAGACACAGCGTTCGGCAGAGTCTCGGATACCATTGAGCTTCTAAGGTCTTCTCCCCTCCTTGGAAGAGAGTGTCGTCCGTCGTACGAAGCTGCGCGGCTGCCCTTTCCTTGCCGTGTTATCTATGTCGGTTATTACGGCCTCTACTACACTGCAGACAAGGAAGCGCAGGAACTATACCTGCGCTTTATTGAAGACCAACGCATGGGTCCCAAGCGGCGCTTCACGGGAAGGCTCAGGTAACTTCCAAAGGGGTGGGACCCCTGGCGGAAGAGGCTAGCCCTCGAACGGCATGTACCTCCGCAGGCGTTCGGCGGCGGCGACGCGGTCCTCTCCGTCCAGGATGGCACGGCCGACCATGATCATCGCGGGCTCCAGCGCCAGCACCTCGCGGATGTTGCTCTCGTTGATGCCCGTGTTGAGGCACAGCCCCGCATGACGCAGGTTGCGCTTGGCCACCTTGGCAAGGTCAAGCGGCTTTACCTTGGGCATGAAGCCAAAGAAGCGGTGCGTCTCCAGATCGTAGTCATATTCGGGCAGGTATCCCGTGTGGACCGCCACGTAGTCAACACCCAGCTCGTCCACCTCGGCCGTGCGCTGAGCCACGGAACGCGCCGGCGCCGACATGTCGCACATGATCTGGCCACCATACCCCTTGGCCTTCTCGACCATCTTCTCTATGACGGGGTTCGGTGCGGCCGAAAGGCACGTCACGATGTTGGCGCCCGCCTCAAAGCAGCGCGTGGTCACGCCGGTGCCCCCGTGGAAGACCTTGGCATCCACGCAGATGCAGAGGTCAGGATGGGCGGCGCGGATGTCCTCGATCAGGGAGAGACCAAACGTCACGATCTGTGGATAGCCGATTTCGATGACGTCGACATGGTCTGCAAGGAGGTCCGCAATGGCAAGGACTTCGTGGCGCTTCCCGTGGTCGATGGTCAGCTGAAGCTTCATGATTCGTTCCTCCTACAGAATCTGCATGGCAAGTGCCAGCACGATGGGCATGGTGAGCATGGAGACGATCGTCGTCCCGATGGCAAGGCCGGTGCCGTACGAGTAGTCGGCGCCGTACTTGAGCGCAAGCATGGAGGTGGCCGATGCGGCAGGTGCCGCGGCAATGATCATCATGACCATGCGCACCTCAAAGGGCACGGGCATGAGCATGAGAATGGGGATGCACGCCAGAGGCACTGCCACCAGGCGCAGGGCGATGGCCTTGTACAGGCGCGTGTCGGTGACCATGAGGCCGATGTTGGACGCACCCAACGTCGCCCCCAGGATGACCATGCCCAGGCCCGTGTTCATGTTGGCCATGCCCGCCACGGTGCGCTGGAGCACATAGGGCATCTCGATGGGCGCAAAGAAGAGGAACATGCCAATGACCACGGCAATGAGGTTGGGGTTGGTGAGGATCTTCTTGACCGAGACCTCGCCCTTGTCGCCGCTCATGAGATAGACGCCGTAGGTCCAGAACGTGATGGTTCCCGCAACCATGGTCATGGTCACGTAGAACACGTACTCGTCGCCCAGGATGCCCTGGATGAGGGGGATGCCCACAAAGCCGGAATTGGAGAAGACCACGGCAAACTGGCCCACACGGTCAGCCCTGCCGCAGAGCACGCGCGCAATGACGACGGACACCGCAAAGATGACCAGGAAGAAGAGCATGACCCAGCCGCCTGTCAGCAGGCGCTCGGAATCGAACTCGATGGCCAGCGCCTGGATCACCACGCAGGGCGTTGCCACGTACAGCGCCAGGTTGGAGAGCTGGGCCACGCCCTTCTCGTCAATCTGGCCAATCTTGTAGAGCACCACGCCAACAGACATCATGGCCAGCATGACCAGAATCTGCTTGATGAGAATCAGAACCACGGGGCCTCCCCTGCTCCAAGTGACTCCATCATCGTAGCAGGTTGAAGGGGTGGGCGTTGGGGCATAATGAGACATAACGACCAAACGGAAGGGTTCTGGCATGGACGAAGGACCTGCAGATCGCTGGCTCAAGACCGCAAAGGCAGTGCTCAAGGAGCGGGGGCCTCGCGTGGCGCTGGCCCTCTTTGTCTTGGCGCTCATGGTGGGGCGCGTTGCCTGGGACATTCACGACAGCGGCTCCGAGCTCAGCTTTGACGCCATCATGAACCTCGTTACGCTGGGGATCATCGTGGTGCTGTCGCTCGGCGTGATCCACCTCTTTCGCACCAAGCTCGCCGGCTACACGGCAGACGACTATGACCCTCCCTTTGGAAAGTCCCCCACCATGCCGGGATACTACGAGAGGCACTACGAGGGCAGGGACCTCAGGCCCAACGCCTTTGGCGAGATGGTGCCCGCGGGAGGCCCGGGAAATCCGTCGGAGCGCCATGAGGCGCTCAAGGGTGCGCCGCAGTTTTACTCCGCCGCAGCCGGAGCCGCCGAGATGGCCATGTCCACTCCCACGTTTCCCGGGACGACACCTGGCAACGCATCCAGCACGGTCAAGAAGTCTTCAGCACAAGGGTCAAGGAACATGGGCAGCTCTCAGCAAGGACACAAGCGCAAGGTTCGCGGGTACGTTAAGGTCGGCCGTAGGGTGGATGCGGAGGTCGAGGTCGGGCCTGTGCTCCGCGCCGACGGATCCATCCCCACGCCGCAAGAGATCTACGACGCGCTGGGGCGCTACGTCATCGGCCAGGACGAAGCGCGGCGCACCCTCTCCGTCGCCGTGTACAACCACTACAAGCGCGTGACGCCCAGCTGGCACGAGGACGAGGCGAACCCCGTTGAGATCGCCAAGTCAAACATCTTGCTGCTCGGCCCCACAGGCACCGGGAAAACCCTCATGGTGCAGACGCTGGCGCGCATCCTGGACGTACCCCTTGCCATCGCGGACGCGACCACGCTCACCGACGCGGGCTATGTGGGCGACGACGTGGAGCAGATCCTGGCACGTCTTGTCGCAGCAGCTGGCGGCGTGGAGAACGCCGAGACGGGAATCGTCTACATTGACGAGATCGACAAGATCGCGCGCCCCTCGGGCAACGCGGGGGTGCTCGCCACCAGCGCGGACCCCTCGGGCGAGGGCGTGCAGCAGGCACTGCTCAAGATCCTCGAGGGCTCCCTGTCAAACGTGCCGCCGCTGGGTGGGCGAACGAACCTCTTCCAAAAGAGCAGCCAGCTCGACACCACCAACGTGCTCTTCATTTGCGGCGGGGCCTTTGTGGGGCTTGCCGACATCGTGCGCAAGCGCGTCTCGCAGCGAAGCGTTGGCTTTGCCATGCCCGACAGCGCACTTTCAAAGATGAGCGATGACGAGCTTCTGGCGATGGTGGAGCCGCAGGACCTCCACCGCTTTGGGCTCATACCCGAGCTGGTCGGCCGCATTCCCGTGATCACGCACACAAGCGAGCTCACGGTCGAGGACATGGTACGCATCCTCACCGAGCCGAGCAACGCCATCGTGCGCCAGTACCAGCGCCTCGTTGCCTACGACGGCGTGCAGCTTGTGTTTGACAAAGAGGCGCTGGAGGCGATTGCGCAAAAGGCCCTCTCGCGCGGGACGGGTGCGCGCGGTCTGAGGTCCATCTGCGAGGGGGTCCTGCGTGACGTCATGTTCGAGGTGCCCAGTCGCGACGACGTGCAAAAGGTGATCGTGCACGCGCGCTGCATCACGGACGGCGAGAAACCCGAATACGTACTGAAGTGACTCAAAGGGGTGGGACCCTTGTGAGTCAAAATGACTCACAAGGGTCCCACCCCTTTGAGTCACTCTCTATGCCTCACCGATGCCACTCTCCAGAAGGCCGCGCATGACCTGCTCGGGACCGCTGCCGTCGTAGCGGGCGAGCGCATGGATGCGCTCCTGCATGCGGTACTCGTGCACGTCCTCCTCAAGCTGGCGCACACGGGCGCGCAGCTCGTCAATCTCGGCCTCGCGCTCAAGCATGCGCTCGCGCATGTCAAGGATGCGCACCACGCCGGCAAGGTTGATTCCCTCGTCGGTGAGCTTGCTGATGAGGTTCAGGCGCTCGATGTCGCTCTGCGAGTACAGGCGTGTGTTCCCGCGGGAGCGCCCCGGCGTGACCAGGCCCTTCTGCTCGTAGACACGCAGCGTCTGGGGATGCATGCCCGTGAGCTCAGCGGCAACGCTGATCATGTATAGGGGCTTGTCCTTGTCGCCGCTATGAGGCATGGTTCTCCACATCCTCCCGGTAGTTGCGGGTGTCCCCATCGCGCAGGGTTTCGAGCAGCTTGCGCTCGTCAGCCGTAAGGCGCGTAGGCACCTTGACACGCACGGTCACGAAGAGCGCGCCGCGCACGCCCTTGCGCTTGACGTTCGGCGCACCCAAGTCACGGAAGCGGAAGGTCTTCCCGTCCTGCGTGCCGGCCGGCACCTTCAGGCGGCAGGTAGTTCCGTCGGGCGTGGGGACCTCGACCTCGGCGCCAAGCGCGGCCTCCCACATGCTGATGGGAAGCTCCATGCGGACGTCTGCGCCGTCACGCTTGAAGACGGGATGCTCGGCCACCTTGGTGGTGATGACCAGGTCTCCCCGCTCGCCACCATTGACGCCAAACTCGCCGCGGCCGCGATAGCGCAGCTTGCCGCCATCGACGGCGCCCGCGGGAACCTTCACCGTCAGCGTCTGCTTCTCGCCGGTCGAAGGCACCGTGAAGGTAACCTTGCGCTGCGTTCCCGCAAACGCCTCCTCCGCACTGACGTTGATGGTCAGCGTGAGGTCCCCGCCCTTGGACGGGCGGTTGCCGGTGGCACGTCCGCCTCCGGCGCCATTGAAGATCTGCGAGAAGTCAAAGCCCGAGAAGGCTCCGTCCCCGTTGCGGATGTTGTCAAAGATGTCTTGCCAGTCACCGCCGACAGTGGTGGTGTAGCTGTAGCCACGCCCACGTCCGGAGCCGCCGAAGTCCGCGCCAGGGATGCCGCCAAAGAGCAGCAGCTGGTCGTACTCCTTGCGCTTCTTTTCGTCAGAGAGGGTCGTGTATGCCTCACTGACCTCGGCAAACTTCTTCTCGTCGCCGCCTGCGTCGGGGTGGTACTTGGCCGCCAGCTTACGGAAGGCCTTCTTGATTTCGTCTTGAGTGGCGTCGCGCTTCACGCCAAGCACGTCGTAGTAGTTCTTTCCGGCCATGAGGCAACGCCTCCTTTCAACTCAGCCAAAATCCGGAAAAGGGGGACAGGCCCCCTTGTATGGATCTTGGACTATTCCTCGGTCTTCTCGGCCTCGGGCGCGGGACGCTTGGGCCCGCCGTAGGTGACGGTCACCATAGCGGAGCGAATCACCTTGCCGCCCATGGTGTAGCCCTTCTGGTACACCTGCGCCACGGTCTCGTCAAACGTCTCGGCGTCCTCCACGCGGCCGACAGCCTGGTGCTTCAGCGGATCGAACGCCGCGCCGGCGGGGTCGATCACCTCGACGCCCTCCTTGGCAAGCACGGCGAGCATCTTGTCGTGCACGGCGTTCACACCCTCCACGAACTGCATGAGGTTCGCGTCCTCGCCGCCATTGGCCACGGCATGCTCGCTCGCACGCTCCATGTCGTCAAGCACGGGGAGCAGTCCCAAAACCAGCTTCTCCGCAGCACGCTCCTTCTCGACCAGGCGCTCGGCTGCCGTGCGCTTGCGATAGTTCTCCCAGTCCGCCTGGAGCCGCATGAGGCGATCGGTCGCCTCGGCGGCCTGCTTCTTTGCCTCCTCGACGGCACTCTCCGCCTCGGCCAGCTTCACGAGCAGGTCGCCCGTCTCCTCGCGGGCGCGCTCGGCATCGGCCTTGAGGTCCTCCTCTGCCGCCGCCTCGCCGGCGCGCTTGGCAGCCTCGACCATGGCCTCCTCGTCCAGCTCCTCGGGCTCTTCTGCCTCGGGAGCCTCCTCGGTCTCTACCTCAACCTCAGGCTCCAGGGCCTCCTGGTCGGTGTCCTTTACCTGCGGATCGTTCTCTTCGGGAGTGAAGCCCTCGCCTTCAACCTCAACGGGCACCTTCACGTCACCCTCCCTCTTTCTATAGAAGGGGCGGCCACCGTGGGTCGCCCCGTCAACACCTTGCAGTTGCTTTGGGAGACGCCCAGGCGCTAGTCGACAACCTCGTAGTCAGCGTCGACCACGTCGTCCCCACCGTCGTCGGAGGGACCGGCACCAGGGGCGGTCTGCTCCTGCTGGTCGGAGTAGACGATCTCGGCCAGCTTGTAGCCCGCCTGCTGCAGCTTCTCGGAGGCAGCCTTGATGGCCTCGACGTCAGTGCC
>CADBRX010000163.1 GCA_902797175.1 uncultured Coriobacteriaceae bacterium
AAGCTCGCGGTCGAGCTGGAACGAGTCGATCATGGCGAGCACCTCGTCGGTGTCGTCGATCTCGTAGGTGCCGTCGCCCACCTCGGCCGCGCGGATGGCGCCCCAGGCCTCATGACCTCCCACGCGATGGATCATGAGCTTGGGCACGGGATAGAAGGAGAACTCGCTCGGCTTGGTCACCAGCACGTCGCAGCAGCGCATGAGCAGGTTGGAGGAGTAGACCGCGCTGAAGATGTCGGAGTCGCAGAAGGCGTGGATGCCCGTGAGGTCTCCGTCGAGCGCGCCATCAGCCAGGGCCTTGACCTCGGCAAAGTTGTCAAAGTGGCGCTGTGTGATGGAAGAGAGCCCCTCGACGTTCTTCTCCAGCGCCTCCCAGACGCCGCGATGGTCTCCCACGTTGATGAGCAGCGTCGCCTGCTCCGTCTGCACGTAGGGCAGAAGCCGCTCGATGATGGCGGCAAAGAGCTCCTGCTGGGCGCCGGCGCCGCCCACGCTGATGAGGTAGCGGATGGGGCCGCCGCCCAGGAGGCGCTGCCTGCGCGCCGCACAGTCATGCGCGATGTTGGAGACGAGCTCATGGTCGATGTAGTGGCCGGTGTACACCAGGCTGTCGAGCGGCATGGTCTTGAGCTGGCGCTTCTTGTCCATACCGCGGAGCTGGTGGTATCCCAGGTAGGCAGACGGGGTCTGAACGGTGTGGATGGAGCCCTCGGCCAGGTGGAGCGCCATGGGCCAGTTGTCGGGGATGGCGTTGACCACATGCGTCATGCCGGCGTGCACGGCAGCCTGTGCCGGCCACACGTGCGTGCCCACGTACGGCGTGTCGACGGGGATGTCACGGAAGAGCGGCACGCAGAGCTCGGCGTTCTTCTGGTCTCCCGCGTTGTAGGAGAGCTGGCGGAAGCCCTCGGAGTTGAGCGGCTCCCAGTAGAGCTTGTTGAAGAGGCTGACCTTCTGGGAAAGGCGCGAGCCCAGGGAATAGAGGTCGTTTTGGTAGGCGATGACCTTGGAGCCCGTGGTCTCGTCAAAGGAGGCGAGGTCAAGCCAGTAGGGGGTGTAGCCCATGGCGTGGGCGGCAGAGGCCATGGCCATGGAGATGCGGTAGTGACCAAAGCCCATGCGGATATTGCCCACGATGACGGGCTTGCCGTCGGCACCGATGACGGTGCGTGGGGTGGGAGCGGGAAGGGGAGCGGACGCCGCGTCAGCCTCGAGGTCGAGGGCCTCGCCGGAGCCCATCACGAGGTTGCGCACGCCCAGGGTCGCCCCGATGACGGGGACGTCCGCTGTGGCGAGGTGGTAGACCGCCTGCGTGTCGTCACCAAACTTCTTAAGGAACTTCTCCTTGCCCTTGACCGCCTTGCGGTACGTGGCCTCGTCCTGTTCGTTTCCGAAGGCGCTCCTGGCGCGGTCGTTCGTGGAATCCATTCCCCAGCCTCCTCTATGGGTGATCATTACCTGATAGTCTATCTATCATATTGATAGTCAGACTATCACCTGAGAACCGCGCCGTCAAGGCATGTCGGGGAGCGTCATTTCCCAGGAGGGGAAAAGGTGAATGCGGGCGCTGAAGGAGCGCAGGCAAGAGATGCTCCTCCCAGGTATACGCGTCTTTGCGTCCGCCGAATTGGGCGAGGAGATGGGAAGGCCAGAACGTATCCTAAGACTCAATACGCTCATGGTGAGGGGGAGCCATGCCCGACACATCCAGGCCAGCCTACGACATCTTCATCAGCTATCGGCGAGAAGGCGGTGCGGAGACGGCCAAGCACCTGAGGGACGTCCTTTCCGAGCGGGGATACAGCGTCTTCTTCGACACCGATAGCCTGCGGAGCGGCGACTTCAACAAGTCGTTGCTCGACATCATCGATGCTTGCACCGACTTCGTCATCGTCCTCTCTCCAGGCTCGCTCGACCGTTGCTCAGACGAGAAGGACTGGGTGCGGCTGGAGCTGGCACGTGCCCTGGAGAAGGACAAGAACGTCATCCCTATCATGAGTGGCGACTTCCGCTTTCCTGACCAGCTGCCGGATGATATCGAGGCCGTGCGCTGGCGCAACGGCATTGCGGTGAACGTGGAGTACTTCGACGCGATGATCGACAAGCTCACCACGTTCCTGCGGAGCAAAGGCAAGAGGAGGAGCCACACCTCCCTGTTCGTCGGGGGTGGGATCGCGCTCGCCGCGATCGTGGCACTGCTTGGCTTTGTGTTCTTTGGGGGAGGGCGTGGTACGGGCGGGACCTCGTCGTCGAGCACCTCGGACGCGGATGTTGTGTCGGGTGCGGCGCAGGCCGAGGGCGAGCCCGAGACCGAGGCTGAGCCTGAATCTGGCACGGAGTCCGGCACACCTGAGCCAAATGTGCAGAAGACCTTTGTCGAGTATGCCCTTGGCGATACCGTGGACGTGTTCAACCCGGAGGATGGCGCGCTCGAGTACTCCATCTGCGTCGACAAGGTGGGGATCCTTCCTGCCGAGTTCGAGAAGAACATGTGGGAGAAGTACGACCCGGAGGCCTACGACCTGCTGGCGGTCTATTGCTCGGTCAACAACACGTGGTATCCCAAGAAGGACAAGGGCGAGGTCAGCATTTGGTGGATCCTCAACGACAACACCCTTACGCTGAAGGACGCCGACGGCTTCCTGCTGACCTACGTATCCGCCCTCTACCACGGCAACGACGGCAAGTACCTGTTCGAGACGGCCTCCACCATCCCCGCGGACGCAAAGGGCCGCCTCGCCTTCGTCTTCTACGTGGAGAAGGGCACGACCGAGGTGACGGTCTCCATCGACTCCCATGCCGGCGTGGTCGCGGAAGGCAAGGTCAGCCTTACCTAGCGTGACGGATCCGTTCCTCACGCACCGCCTCGCCCGTGCTTCCCGGCACCTTTCCAGACATTCCCTTGACCGCAATGGGTAAGAGTGATAGTCTAACTATCAATTGATAGATAGACTATCACTCTAGTACGTTCATTCTGGGAGAGACACGAGGGAAGGTGCGAGTCCATGCGTCCACTCGTCGAGTTGCATCAGCATGCGCCCACGGCAAGCCAAGAAGCCCATGCCGTCACCTGTGCCGCCGCGCTCTTCCTTCGCGACGGCATCGCGTCGGTGAAGATGACCGACATAGCCGAGGCAGCCGGGGTCGGCGTGGCAACGCTCTATCGCCACTACCAGACCAAGACGAAGCTCGCCGTGCTCGCGGGCACCTACATGTGGCAGCGGTTCAACGAGCTCATCCTCGAGATGGTCGAGTCGGATGAGTTCTTGGCGGCAGATGGTGGGGAGCGCCTCTCCATGCTGCTCGAGACCTATGTCGATGCCTACGTGGCGTATCCCAGCTTCGTCCGCTTCCTTGACGAGTTCGACCATCTCGTGCTGTCCGAGGGCGTCAGCTCGTCGGACCTGGCGGAGTACGGCGCGGCAATCGACTCGTTCTACCTCATCTTCGAGGATGCGTACCAGATGGGTCGGACCGACGGCTCGGTCACCCGCGAAGTCGACTTTGACGTCTTCTACCGTACGGTCGCGCACGCCATGATGGGCGTCGCACAAAAGCTCGTCCGAGGCGAGATCATCCCCTCGGACGACTTCAGCCATGGAAAGGACGAGCTCTCCTGCATCGTGCGGATGGCTCGTTTCACGCTTGGGACAAAGGACAAGGAGTAGGTGGGGAATTCGATGGAGAAGAAACTAGCTGACGGACGCATATTGCGCAACTTCGCGATTGGCCAGCTCGGTTGGGCGCTGCTCTCGGGTGTGGTGAGCAACTGGCTGCTGTACTTCTACATGCCGAGCGAGGAGACGATCGCCGCGGGCATGCCGCTGTTCATCACGCAGGGCATCGTCTTTGCGGGCATGACGGTCATCGGCCTCATCACGGCGCTCTGCCGCCTGGTGGACGGCTTCATAGACCCGTTCATCGCGTCCAAGTCAGACCAGCTCAACCACCCGCTGGGCCGCCGCATCCCGTTCATGCGCTGGTTTGCCATTCCCTTTGGCCTCATGACGGTGGTCGTCTTCACCCTTCCGGGCATGGGCGGCGAGCTCTTCAACGACGTGGCGCTGCTTGTCTGCCTCGTCGCCTTCTATGTGACGCTGTCGCTGTACTGCACGCCGTTCAACGCGCTCATCCCCGAGCTCGGACGCACGCAGGAGCTGCGCGTGAACCTCTCCACCTTCATCTCGGTCACCTACTTCTTGGGTACTGCCTTCGCCTACCTCGTCCCCACGATTGCGGGCCTCTTTGAGGGGGCCTTTGGCATCGCCAACTCCTACCGCATCACGGTGGCCATCCTTGCCGCCGTCGCCATCGTCTGCATGCTCGTCCCCGCCTACACGATCGACGAGAACCTCTACGCAGAGACCGAGCCCTCGACCACGCCCATGGGCGCCTCGGTCATGAAGACCTTCGCCAACAAGGAGTTCCAGGTCTTCGAGGTCTCCGACATCCTCTACTGGGTCGCCATTACCATGTTCCAGACGGGCATGCCCTTCTACGTGACGAGCCTCATGGGGCTCGACGAGTCCATGAACTTCGTGCTCTTTGCGGGCATGACGCTCATCAGCCTCGCCTTCTATGCCCCCGTGAATGTGCTGGCCAAGAAGATGGGCAAGAAGAAGCTCGTGAGCTTCGCGTTCTTCTTCTTCTGCGTGGCGTTTGCCGTGACGAGCGTCTGCGGCAAGTTTGGCATCCCGGCGCTCGTGTGGGGTGGCGCCGTGGCCGTGCTCGCCGCCATCCCCATGGCCATCCTGGGCATCCTTCCCCAGGCCGTGCTTGCCGACATCGCCGAGTTCGACGCGGTCGAGACGGGTGAGAACCGCGAGGGCATGTTCTACGCTGCGCGCACCTTCTCCATGACCCTCGGACAGTCGCTTGCCATGATCTTGTTCTCCTCCATCGCGACGGTTGGTGCGGGCGGCGTTGGCTACCGCATCACCGCGCTCGTCGCCACGGCCTTCTGCCTCCTGGGCGGCCTGGTCTTCCTCAAGTACAACGAGGGCGGCGTGCTGAAGGTCATCACCGCCCATTCCGAGGCCCTCACTGGCGTTTCCGAGGAGTAAGACCATGCGCGAGATCAAGACTTCCTGGTCCATCCGCTACCACGTGGCGGGCGAAGAGGAGGAGCGCCACGTGAAGGTCGACGAGAAGGGCCTTGCCCGTCCCGCCATCCTTGCGCGCGAGCTCGGCCTCACCATCCAGCGCGCGAGCGACTACGACTACGTCACCAGGCGCGCCACCATCACGCCCGGCGTTCCGATCGTGGTGACCTCAATATCGGTCGCCCTCCTCGAGCTCGAGGTCCGTGGTGCGAGCAGCATCTATCTGAGTGGCTACAACTCGTGGACCGATTCGGTCGAGCGCCACCCGCTCTCGCGCATCCGTGGCCTGCGCGGCGTTCCCACCGCGCTCGTCAATCGATGGGTGCTGGACAACTCCGGGGACTACCGCTTTGTCGAGCAGAGCGGACTTCCTGGCGGCCTGCACGGCGTGGGCTATGGCTACCTGCGCTATGGCGACCGCGTGTTGCTGGCGGGTTCGCTTAACGAGGACTCGGGCTACACCGTGGTGCGCGAGTCGGCGCGCGGTAACGCGCTCAAGCTCGAGAAGGAGCCGCCAGAGCGCACGATCGAGGCGGGCGAGGAGGTCGAGATCATCTCGTTTGCCCTGTGCGAGGGAACGCTCACGCACGCCTTTGGCCGCTATGCCGAGCTCATGGGCGTGACGCGCCGGCCAGCGCCGCCCCTTGCGGGGTATTCGAGCTGGTATCGCCACTATGGCGACATTGACCAGCAGAAGCTCCTCGTCGACCTCGACGCGACCGCCCAGCTTTACCAGGGGCGCGACCTGGGCACCGTGAAGCCCGTGTTCCAGGTTGACGACGGCTATGCGCTGGTGGGGGACTGGACCTCTCCCGACCAGAAGCGCTTTCCCGATGGCATGGCCTTCCTGGCCAAGGGGGCTCGGGACCGCGGGCTGGTGCCCGGGCTCTGGCTTGCGCCCTTCCTGGTGGAAAAGGACAGCGCCGTGGTGGCCAACCATCCCGACTGGCTCCTGCGCAACGCGGACGGCGAGCTGGTGTCCGCTGCCGCCAACTGGAGCGGTGCCTGGGCGCTCGACACGCAGAACCCCGAGGTACGTGAGCATGTCCGCTCGTTCATGGGCACGGTCACCCGGGAGTGGGGCTACCAACTGCTCAAGCTCGACTTCCTCTTTGGGGCGTGCCTCGAGCCGCACAACGGGCTCAACCGTGGCCAGCTTATGGCAGACGCCCTCGACCTTCTGCGTGACAGCGTGCCGGAGGGCACGTGGTTCGACCTCTGCGGCGTGCCGCTCATGTCGGCGTTCGGCAGAACGGAATACTGCCGCATCGGCTGCGACGTGGGGCTTGACTGGGACGACGTGCCTTACATGCGCCTGCTTCACCGCGAGCGCGTAAGCACGAGGAGAAGCCTTGCCAACACGGGCGGACGTGCGCATCTGGACGGCGTGGTCTTCCGCAACGACCCTGACGTCTTCTTCCTGCGAAGCGACGTCAAGCTCACTGACGCCCAGCGCATCAGGCTGCTCAATTCCGACGCGACGTTGGGCGGCATGTTCCTGACGTCCGATAATGTCGCCGAGTGGGACGACACTCAGCGTGCTACCTTTGAGAGGGCGTTGAGGCTGTTTATCCGTAAGGAGAGTGCGTAGATGAGCGATGTCGTGAGCTTCGATGGATTTGCCGCGAAGAATCTCGTCAGGTCCTTTGATGCGACCTTTGGGCTCGCCGAGTGGCGCGAGCGCTTCTTTGTGAGGACCCCGGGCCGGACCGAGGTTGCGGGAAACCACACCGACCACCAGGGCGGAAACGTCATAGCGGCATCCGTCGACCGCTTCATCAGGGGCGTGTGCGCCGCAAACGAGAAGCCCGTCATCCGCGTCTACAGCGAGGGCTTTGGGGACGTCGAGGTCCGCTGCGACGAGCTTGCGGCGCGTGATGACGAGCGCAACACCACCATCTCGCTTGTGCGTGGCATGGCGGCGCAGTTTGCCGACAGGGGATATGTGCCGCAGGGCTTTGACCTGTATGTCGCATCCGAGGTTCTGGGCGGGTCGGGGCTGTCGAGCTCTGCCGCCTTCGAGGTGGAGCTTGGCCAGGCCATGAACACGCTGTGGGCAAAGGGCGTGGTCTCGCCCGAAGACCTTGCCATCATGGGCAAGGAGACCGAGCGAAAGTGGTTCGGCAAGCCGTGCGGCCTCATGGACCAGTCGGCGGTAGCCCTGGGTGGCATCCAGCACATGTCCTTTGCGGTGCCCGACCAGATCGAGGCGTCTCCCATCGACTTCGACTTTGCCGATGCGGGATATGCCATCTGCCTGACGGCGACAGGGTCGAGCCATGCGGACCTCACGGACGAGTATGCCGCCGTCCCCGCGGAGATGAACCAGGTTGCCCAGGCGCTGGGCGCCGAGCACCTGGGCCAGCTGTCCGAGGATACGCTCCTCGTGCACCTTCCGGAGCTCCGCGACGCCTGTGGGGACCGTCCCCTCATGCGCGCCATCCACTTCTTCCGCGAGGAGCGCCTGGTGGCGCGTCGCGCCAAGGCCCTCAACGAGAAGGACATGGACACCTTCCTCAAGGCGACGCGCCTTTCGGGCGCGAGCTCGGCAATGTATCTGCAGAACGTCTCGGTCGCACGCCTGTCCGAGCAGCCGGCCATGCTGGCCCTTGCCGTTTCCGGCGAGCTCCTGGGCACCGCGGGCGCGTCGCGCATCCACGGCGGCGGCTTTGGGGGGACCATCCAGGCCTTTGTGCCCGGCAACCGTGTCGAATCCTACACGGAGGGCATGGACCGCGTCTTTGGCAGTGGGGCATGCCAAGTCTACCAGGTGGACCACGTGGGCTCGCACGCCTGGCGTCTCTAGGGAGGAAGCCACATGGAACGTGTCATGAGCAAACAGGTCGCCGAGGCGGCATCGAGGCTGTCCTCGTATGCCGTGGCGGCGGGCATCATATGCACGGCAGACCGCGCATGGGCCTACAACCGCCTGCTCGAATGCTGTGGGCAGACGGGGCCTGGCGACCCGATGGCGACGCCCGCCGAGGGCTACGACGTTGAGGAGGACCTCGCCACGCTGGCAGAGGCCGGTGTGGAGCAGGGCCTGGCGGAAGACTCCCTCACCGGGCGTGACCGCCTCTCCATGCGTCTCATGGGCGCCATCATGCCCCGCCCCTCGGAGATCGCGCGCCGCTTTGACTCCCTCCGCACGTCACAGGGCGCCGAAGCCGCCACCGACTGGTTCTATCGTCTGTGCGTGGACGTGGATTACGTGCGAGCCTCCGCCATTGCCAGAAACCTCGAGTGGACGACGCCCACGCGTTGGGGCGAACTCGAGATAACCATCAACAAGTCCAAGCCCGAGAAGGACCCGCGCGACATTGCCGCGGCGGGGGCTGCGCCGGCGGGGGAGGCCTATCCGGCCTGCCAGCTCTGCGTTGAGAACGAGGGCTATTCGGGACGCCCCGCAGCCGATCCGCATGGCACCCACCCGGCGCGCCAGAACCTGCGCATCGTCCCCATCGAGCTGGGCGGCGAGCGCTGGGGCTTCCAGTACAGCCCCTACGCCTACTTCAACGAGCACTGCATCGCGATGAGCGCCGAGCACCGTCCCATGCACGTGGACCGCGCCAGCATTGGCTGCCTGCTCGACTTCGTTGACGCCTTCCCCCACTACTTCGTGGGCTCCAACGCCGACCTGCCCATCGTGGGCGGCTCGATTCTGTCGCACGACCACTTCCAGGGAGGGCGGCACGTCTTTCCCATGATGCGCGCGGCGGTTTCGGAGGAGTTTGCCCTCGCGGCGTTTCCCACGGTAGGCGCCTGCGTGCTGGAGTGGCCGCTCTCGGTGATCCGCCTTACGTGCGAGGAGCGGGGCATCCTGCAGGAGGCCGCCGTCTACGTGCTTGATGCCTGGCGCTCGTGGAGCGACGAGTCGGTCGGCGTCCGCGCCTTCGATGCGGACGGAACGCCGCACAACACCATCACCCCCATCTGCTACCGCGATGGGGACGACTACGTGCTCGACCTGGCGCTGCGCTGCAACATCACGACCGAGGAGCACCCCCTGGGCGTCTTCCATCCCCACGAGGACAAGTGGCACGTCAAGAAGGAGAACATCGGCCTCATCGAGGTCATGGGACTCGCCATCCTGCCCCCGCGGCTCGAGGCAGAGCTTGACGGCGGCACGCTGACCCGCGAGGGGATTGGCCAGGTGTTTGGGGCGGTCCTTGAGGATGCCGGCGTCTTCAAGTGGGACGAGGAGGGGCGTGCGGCGCTCAGAAGGTTCCTCGACTCCCTGTAGGCAGTCTGCGCATGCTACACGGGTTCCGAACCCCCTTTGAACGACTATCCGTGCAAAGGGGGTTCGGAACCCGTGTAGCATGCGATGCCTGAGTTTGCGCTTCCTGCTATGATGATGTGACCATAGAAACCGAGGGTACGGTCACCGAACTGCAAGGCCTTCTGAAAGGATTCCGGTTCAACTCCGGATCAGTCGTAGCTGTACTAATGGCTCATCGCTGTGTTGGCAATAACGCGCTGCTCAGCGACCCTGTCTGCAGGCATCCGCCTGTTGGTTCCACCTGCCCTCACAACGGCCGTTTGGCCAGAAGGGCGGGCACTCTCATGTTTGATGCCTCCACATCACGCCGTACATTCGTCGTCTCCACTCTCGCAGGTTCCGCAGCGATTCTTGCGGCCTGCTCGGGCAACACCCCCGCGACCGAAGCGGCCCCTGCCGCACCTAAGCCAGTCATCTTGGTGGTGAGCTTTGGCACCAGCTATGCAAGCAGCCGTCATAACACCATTGGCGCCATCGAATCTGACATCCGCGAGGCTTATCCCGACTACGACGTGCGTCGCGCCTTCACCGCGCAGATCATCATCGACCACATCGAGAAGGACACTGGTCGCCACATCGACAACTTCGAGGAGGCCATGGACAAGCTCGTTGCCGAGGGCGTCAAGGAGGTCATCGTACAACCGACGCACCTCATGGACGGCTTTGAGTACACCGACATCAAGAACTCGCTCGAGAACTACGCCTCGTCCTTCGACAAGTGCGTGCTTGGCGCACCGCTTCTGGTTTCGGAAGCGGATCAGGTGGCCGTTGCCGAAGCCATCAAGACGTCCATGGAGCGCTACGAGGATGGTGACACCGCCATCTGCCTGATGGGCCACGGCACCGAGGCGGAGTCCAACGCCATCTATGCCACCATGCAGGGTATCTTCAACAAGCTGGGCTACAACAACTACTTTGTCGCCACCGTGGAGGCCTCTCCCACGTTTGACGATGTTGCATCCGCTGCCAAGGAGGCAGGCTTCACCAAAGCGGTTCTGCGTCCGATGATGGTCGTTGCAGGAGACCATGCCAACAACGACATGGCAGACCCCGAGGATCCGGAGTCATTCATTTCGATCATGACCAATGCGGGGTTTGAGGTCACGTGCGTCATCGAGGGCCTGGGCCAGCTTGATGCCATCGACGAGATCTACGTCAGCCATGTGGCCGATGCCATCGCGAGCGCATAGTCAAGGCTGACGAAAGATCATTGACGTGGATGG
The DNA here is from genome assembly GCA_902797175.1 of uncultured Coriobacteriaceae bacterium. GTDB lineage: Bacteria > Actinomycetota > Coriobacteriia > Coriobacteriales > Atopobiaceae > UBA1367. Next base: position 10,608 of record CADBRX010000163.1, read on the forward strand.
AGGCGCCATGCGCAAGAGGTTGATGGTCCTGTTTGCCAGCGCGCTGCTGTGTGTTGGCGTGGCCCTGTCCGTGGCGGGGTGCTCGGGCAGCACGCAGAGAGGCGGGCTTGCCGACGGTACCTACCCAATCGAGGTGGAAACGGATTCGAGCATGTTCCGTGCCGACTCCTGCCAGCTGACCGTAGAGGACGGAACATACACGGCCCAGCTCGTGCTGCCGGGGGAGGGCTTCTCAAAGCTTTACTTTGGCACGGCGGAAGATGCGGCCGCGGCGACTGACGGCATCTTTGACTACTATCTGAACGACGAGGGCAAGTATGCCTTTGACATCCCCGTCTCCGCACTGGACGAGGAACTGACCATCGCCGCATATGGCCAGCGTCGCGATACGTGGTATGACCACACCATCGTGTTCCATGCGCCTACGGATGCGGCGTAAGACGTAGGTGATGGGCGTGCGGAAGTCGCGAGCGCTTGAGGTGGCGTTGTGTGGGCTGGTCTTGGTCCTTGCCTTGACCACCTGTCACGCTGGTCCGACCACCCAAGCCGAGCCGGTGAGCGAGGGCCAGGGCATCACCACACTGGTGGAGAGCTTCCACAACCCTGACCTGGGCAACGGCTGGCAGGCCACTGGTTCGCTCGACCTCCTCTACGCCAAGCGCTTTACGATTGATGCCTTCGAGGGCGGTTACCGTCTGCTCTGCCTTGCAGACGGTAACCGCTATCTTGTGGTTCCCGAAGGCGCTGAGGTGCCACAGGGCATCTCGGAAGACATCGTGGTGCTGCAGCGACCCATCGGTGACGTGTATCTGGCCGCAAGTGACTCCATGTGCCTCTTTGACGCCCTTGGGTCGCTGGACGCCATCACGGTGTCGGGCATCGAGCGCGATGACTGGTCCATGGCCTCTGCTCGCGAGGCCATGGACTCCGGATCCATCGTCTACGGCGGGAAATATCGTGCCCCAGACTATGAGCTGCTCGTCTCGCTCGGGGTGAGGCTCGCGGTGGAGAGCACTATGATCAACCATACGCCCGAGGTACGCGAGAAGCTCATCGAGCTGGGGATTCCCGTGCTGACGGAGCTTTCGAGCTATGAGAGCGAGCCCTTGGCCCGTGCCGAATGGGTGAGGCTGTATGGCGTGCTGCTGGACAAGGAGCAGGAGGCGGACGCGGCCTTTCGGCAGCAGGTGGACCAGGTGAGCGCGGTGGGAGAGGAGCCTACCGGCAAGACGGTTGTCTTCTTCTACCTCAACAGCAATGGGGCCGCGGTGGTGAGGCGTCCCGGTGACTATGTGACCAAGATGATCGAACAGGCGGGTGGCACCTATGCCTTCGGTGGCCTTGACGCCGCAAAGGCGGGCTCAAGCAGCGTCACGGTGCAGATGGAGGCCTTTTTTGCCACGGCCAAGGACGCTGACGTGCTCATCTATAACTCGTCGATCGACGGGGGCGTATCCTCGCTGGACGACCTGCTCTCAAGAAACGAGCTCCTCAGTGAGTGCAAGGCGGTGCAGACGGGTGACGTCTGGGTGACGGAGCAGGACATGTACCAGCAGATGCTCGAAGCGGGCACCATCATCTCTGACATGCACCGCGTCCTTTTGGGCCAAGACGAAGGCCTGACCTACCTAAGGCGTCTGACGTGAGTCCGCACAGAGCAGAAAACGACGTGCGTCTTGACTCGGCAGAAGGGGCGTACGGCGAGGGACGCGAATCGCGTGCGCTCTGTGTGTATGCTGCCCTGATCGCCTTGCTGGTCTCAGCCCTTGCCGCCAATCTCTGTGTGGGCACGGTCGGCGTCCCCCTGGATAGAATCGTTCCCATCCTCACGGGCAGGTTCCAGGACGAGGTCGCCTATCAGGTGATTTGGAACATCCGGCTGCCCAGGCTCTGTGCGGCCGCTCTTCTGGGCGGCGCGCTTGGCCTTGCGGGGCTGCTGCTGCAGACGCTCTTTGCCAACCCCATTGCTGGCCCCTACATCCTGGGCATATCAAACGGCGCCAAGCTTGCGGTGGCTGTGGTGATGATTCTCGTACTGGGCGAAGAGCGCGCCATGTCATCCTGGATGTCTCTCTTCGCGGCATTCTGCGGCTCGCTGCTCACCATGATGGCGGTCCTTGCCGTGTCAGGCAGGGTGCGGTCTGCATCGACGCTGGTCATCGTGGGAGTGATGATTGGGTACGTGTGCAGTGCGGCTACCGACATCCTCATCACCTTCGCGAGCGATGCCAACATCGTCAACCTGCACAACTGGTCATTGGGCAGCTTCTCGGGAATAAACGGTGGCCAGGTCATGCTGATCGCTGTCGTGGTGGGCGTGGGTGCCGTCGTCACGTTCTTGCTTTCGAAACCGCTTGGTGCCTATCAGCTGGGAGAGGCGTACGCAGAGAGCATGGGTGTGAACGTGCGCTCCTTCCGCATATCGGTCATCGTCATCTCCAGCGTGCTTGCCTCATGCGTCACGGCGTTTGCTGGCCCCATCAGCTTTGTGGGCGTTGCCGTTCCTCATGTGGCGCGGCGCCTGCTCAAGACGTCGAGGCCCCACGTGGTGATTCCCGCTGCGTTTCTCACGGGGTCGGTGGCGTGCCTCGTGTGCGACCTCCTTGCGCGGACGCTCTTTGCCCCGGTGGAACTGACGGTCTCCACCGTGACGGCAGTCTTTGGGGCGCCGGTCGTCATCTGGGTGCTCCTCAGACGCAGAAGGCAGGTGGGCTAGATGCGACAGACGCCCGATCACATCCCTGGCGCGTTCGTCGAGACACGTGACCTTGCCGTGGGTTATGAGGGACAGGTGTTGGTCGACGGCATCCAGCTGCAGGTCCGCTCCGGACAGGTGGTCACGCTCGTCGGCCCCAATGGCGCGGGGAAGTCCACCATCCTCAAGACAGTAGCGGGACAGCTTGACGCCCTCGGCGGCTGCGTGCTGCTCAGGGGCAAGAACCTGTGTCAGGTGCCTGTTCGTGCGCGTGCCCAGGAGATTTCCGTCATGCTGACCGATCGCGTACATACCGAGCTTTTGACCTGTGCGGACATCGTGGAGATGGGACGTTACCCGTACACCGGAAGGCTTGGGGCACCAACTCCGGAGGATCGGCACAAGGTTCGGGAGGCGATGGGGCTTCTGCGGGTGTGGGACCTGCGCGACCACGATTTCATGCAGCTATCGGATGGCCAGCGTCAGCGCGTGCTGCTGGCCCGTGCGGTCTGTCAGGAGCCAAGAACCCTGATCTTGGACGAACCAACCAGCCACCTTGACGTGCGCTATCAAATCGAGCTCCTTTCGGTGCTGCGCCACCTTGCGCACGACCAAGGGCTTGGCATCCTCATGACGCTGCACGAGCTGCCGCTTGCCCGGCGCGTCTCCGACTGGCTCGTATGCGTCAAGGAGGGGCGGATCACCTTGCAGGGCACCCCCGAACAAGTCTTTGTTCCCTCGGTCATCGATGACCTCTATGACCTGGTGCCTGGTAGTTACGATGCCTTGACGGGTGACGTTGCGCTGCCTGAGGGAACGGGCAACGGGAGGGGTGCCCATGCGCAGGCTTGAGCGCTACATAAGCACAGGTGGCAGGCTCCTGCGCTGCGGATACACGACCGGCACCTGCGCCGCAGCTGCCACACGCGCTGCCGCCGAGCTCCTTTTGGCCGACGTCACCGTGCCCTCTGTTGTCGTGTCCACACCAGCCGGGGTCGATGTCGTCGTTGATGTCGAGAGTGCCGATCGCGGAGACTCATGGGCAACGTGTGCCGTGCGCAAGGATGCTGGGGATGACCCGGACATCACGGACGGCGTTCTGGTCATTGCGCGGGTTGAGCTATGTGATGGGCCCGATGTGGTGATTGAGGGCGGTGCCGGTGTCGGACGCGTCACCAAGCCTGGGCTCGACCAGGGCGTGGGCGCGGCAGCCATCAACTCGGTTCCCCGAGCCATGATACGAGATGCCGCCTGCGCCGCCGCGGCAGCCCACGGATATGTCGGTGGGCTGGCAGTTACCATCTCCATCCCGGATGGGGTGGAGCTTGCCAAGCGCACGTTCAACCCCCGTCTGGGCATAGAGGGAGGCATCTCGGTCTTGGGGACGAGCGGCATCGTGCGCCCCATGAGCGAGGATGCGATGATATCGTCCATTAAGCTCGAGCTCAAGGTGCTTTACGCCTCTGGAGCGACGGACCTCGTGCTGGTCCCGGGTAACTACGGGCACGACTTTGCCATCCAGATGCTCGGTCTTGGTGAGGAGCATCTGGTAAGCTGCTCGAACTATCTTGGCGCGGCGATTGACGAGGCGGCGCTCCTGGGCTTCGAGACGCTGCTTTTGGTTGGCCACATCGGCAAGCTCGCAAAGGTTGCGGGTGGCGCCATGAACATGCACTCGCGCGTCTCTGACGGTCGTGCCGAAACCATTGCTGCCCATGCCGCCATGGCAGGCGCCGCGGCAGAAGACGTCGCACGCATCATGGAGGCTCCCACGACCGATGCGATGATCGACATCCTGACGGAGCGAGGTCTGCTCGAGGCAACGATGGCGACGCTGACGGCACGACTCGGGGATAACGTCTCCCATCGTGGCGCTGGTCGCCTGCGAACCGAGGTTGTGGTCTTCTCCAGACGCCATGGGCTCCTGGGAGCCTCCCAAGGGGCTGCGGAGCTGGTGGAGAGGAGTCGCGCCACGGGAGGGGAGAGCCAATGATCCATTTTGTGGGAGCGGGCCCCGGTGCGCCCGACCTCATCACCGTGCGAGGGGAGCGGCTGCTCGCGACGACGGACGTGGTCATCTATGCGGGCTCGCTCGTCAGCCCCGACCTGCTCGCGTCATGTCCTCCCTATTGCGAGATTCATGACTCTGCGACCATGACGCTGGAAGAGACAGTTGAGGTCATGCGCGAGGCGGACGGTGCGGGCAAGGACTGCGTCCGCCTGCACACGGGCGACCCGGCACTCTTTGGCGCGATAGCCGAGCAGATGGCGGAGCTTGACCGCCTGGGAATAGCCTACGAGGTGGTCCCAGGGGTGTCCGCGCTTTTTGGCGCGACGGCAGCGCTGCGCTGCGAGCTGACACAGCCGGGCGTTTCTCAGTCTCTCGTCATCACGCGCGCAGAGGGACGCACGCCGGTGCCCGAGGGCGAGAGGCTGCGCCTCTTGGCGTCACATGGTTGCACTATGGCGCTCTTCCTTTCGGCGGGACTTCTGAGGCAGGCGCAAGAGGAGCTACTCTTGGGAGGGTACCCTGCCGAGACGCCGGCTGCGATCGTCTACCGTGCGACATGGCCCGACGAGGCAATCTATCGATGCACGATCGGGACGCTCGCGCGTTGCGCGGAAGAGCATGACGTGGGACGTAGCGCCCTGGTCGTGATAGGGGACGTGCTGAAGGGGCAGGGCGGTCGGTCAAAGCTCTACGACCCGGGCTTTGCCCATGGGTACCGGCCTGCGAAAGGGGGCGTTGAGCGATGAGGGTGCGCTTGGTCGCCTTTACGTCCCGCGGGCTGGCGCTTGCGGGAAGAATCGCGGACGTCCTGCGCGGACAGGGCAATGACGTGCAGGTGAGCGGACCTTCTCGCCTTGCTGCCGAGCAACATGCACAGCCCTTCGAGAGCCTCTCCTCGTGGACGGGGGACGCGTTCGCACATGCCGATGCGCTTGTCTTCGTGTCGGCGTGCGGCATCGCCGTCCGCTCGATTGCGCCCTTCGTGCGAGACAAGATGGAGGACCCTGCCGTCGTCGTGATCGACGAGCGGGCGCGCTTTGCCGTGTCGTTGCTCTCGGGGCATGTGGGAGGCGCCAACGCGTTGGCGCGCATGGTGGCGGGAGCCTGTGGCGCAGAGCCTGTCATCACCACGGCGACCGACGTCAACGACGTCTTTGCCGTTGACGAGTGGGCGAAGGGCCAGGGCCTTGCCCTTTGTGACCGCGAAGAGGCAAAGGCGATCTCGGCACATCTGCTTGCGGGTGAGACCGTGGGAATCCGCAGCGACTGGCCTCTTGGAGGCACGCTTCCCGAAGGATTGGTCTGGGACGAGGACGGCCTGTGCGAGCTCGGCATCTCGGTCTCGCTTGACCCGGGAAGTCGTCCCTTTGCGCGCACGCTGAGGCTTGTCCCCCGTGCGGTCACGGTAGGCATGGGCTGCCGGCGTGGGACGCCGGCAGAGGCGCTTGCCTCGGCGCTCGAGGACAGCCTGACGCGGTCAGGGGTGGCACGCGAAGCCATACGTGCGCTTGCGACCATAGACGTCAAGGCAGACGAGGAGGGCCTCCTAACGCTCGCCGACTGGCTTGACGTGTCGCTTCTGACATACACGGCTTCCGAGCTTGCGTCGGTCGAAGGGGCGTTTAGCGCATCGCCGTTCGTCTTCCAGACGGTGGGCGTGGACAACGTGTGCGAGCGGGCGGCATGTGCGGGCGGCGACCGACTCATTGCTGGCAAGAGGACCTTTGGCGGCGTGACGGTCGCCCTCGCCTGCGGAGATGTGTGCCTTTCCTTCGACCGCCCTGACTCCTACGAGGCGAGGGGTGATCAATCATGAAACTGACCTGTGTTGGCATCGGTCCTGGCGGTGGGCGTGACATGACGCTCCGTGCCCGCGAGGCTCTCGAGGGGGCGGAACTCATTGTTGGCTACTCTACCTATGTGAGGCTTGTCCAAAGGGACTTTCCTCACAAGATGTATCTCGCCACGGGCATGAGAGGCGAGGTTGATCGCTGCAGAATGGCGCTTGAGCATGCGGCTGGGGGAGAGCAGGTTGCTGTCGTCTGTTCGGGAGACCCGGGCGTCTATGGCATGGCGGGCCTTCTACTCGAGCTTGCCCCAGAGTACCCAGGCGTAACGATTGAGGTGATACCCGGGGTGTCGGCGGCCAATGGCGGTGCCGCCATCCTGGGAGCCCCGCTCATGCACGACTGGTGTTCCATCTCCCTCTCGGACCTGATGACGCCTTGGGAGGTCATAGAGCGTCGCCTGGTCGCTGCTGCCCAGGCAGACTTTTGCATCGCCCTTTACAACCCCTCCTCGAAGGGGCGGCAGGACTACCTGCGCCGCGCGTGCGACGTGCTCCTGAAGACGCGTTCGCCCAAGACGGTTTGTGGGTGCGTCCGCAATGTCGGTCGCGAGGGCGAGGAGTGCCGCACCCTCACCCTGCAGGAGCTTCGCGACGCCCAAGCGGACATGCTCACCTGCGTCTTCGTGGGCAATTCACAGACCGTCGTGGTGGACGGCCGCATGGTCACTCCTCGCGGGTATCGCCTGGAGGGCCAATGATGGAAGTCTTGGTCTTTGGCGGGACAGTCGAGGGACGGGCTCTGGTGGAGTGGCTGTACGGTAGGGGATGCCAGGTGGTCGCCTGCGTGGCAACCGAATACGGCGCAAGCCTGCTCCCCCAAGACGACCATGTGGTATGCCTGCGCGGGCCGCTCTCTCGTGAGGAGAAGCTGAGTCTCGTGAGAGAGCATGACTTCTGCTGCATCGTGGACGCGACGCACCCCTATGCGCAGCACATCACAAAGAGCGTGGCCACGCTAGGGAGGGAGAGTGGCATCGATGTGGTCCGCGTCGTGCGCGAAGGCGGAGACGCAGAAGGTCCCTGGGAGCGGGTAGCAGATGCCGCCGAGGCGGCGGCACTGCTTGCAGAGACGCATGGGAACGTGCTCCTGACCACGGGCAGCACTGACCTGGATGTCTACCTGGACGTCCTTCCCGACGCCAAGGACCGCCTCTACGTGCGCATCCTTCCCGTCGTGTCCGCCGTGGAGCACGCTGAGCGCCTGGGGATCCCCGCCAGCCATGTCATTGCCATGCAAGGTCCCTTCTCGACGGAGATGAACGAGGCCGTCCTTCGCCAGTTTGGCATACGGCATCTGGTCACCAAGCAATCGGGCACCTCTGGCGGTTTTGACGAGAAGGTCAAGGCTGCCGAGGCATGCGACGTGCACGTCATCGTGATCGACCGACCCTGTGAGCAGGGCGGCTCGTCACTTGAGGAGGTCCGGTTCCTACTGGAGGAGCGCTATGGTCTCTAAGGTCTATGTCATGGGCTTGGGCATGGGAAACCCCGACACGCTGACGCGCGGGGCAATGACGGCTCTCGAGGATAGCCAACTCATCATCGGCTCACAGCGCCTTCTGGACTCTCTTGAGGAGTATTGGGGAAGAAAGGTCGCGCTGGTCTCGTCAAGGTCGATCCTCGATGAGCTGCGCTCGTCGGATGAAGCAGTGGCAAGCGTCGTGATGAGCGGTGACGTGGGCTTCTATAGTGGGGCGAAGGCCCTTCTCGACCTCTTGCAGGACTTTGACGTCCAGGTCATTCCGGGCGTGTCGTCCCTCTCGTACCTCTGTGCGCGGCTTGGGGTGCCCTGGCAGGACGTCTATGCGACGTCAGCCCATGGGAGGGAGTGTGACGTCGCGGGAGTGGTGCAGTCACATGCCCGCTCGTTCTTCCTGACGGGGGGCTCCACGTCGCCCTCGGACATCTGCGTGGAGCTGACGTGCCGCGGCCTCGGCGACGTGTATGTGCACGTGGGCGAGCGCCTCTCATATGGAGACGAGCGCCTGAGCGAAGGGACGGCCGCCGAGCTCTCAAAACGGAGCTTCGACCCGCTCTCCGTCGTGCTGGTAGAAAACAAGCGGCCTCTCACGCCCGAGGTCTCCTCTCCCTTCCTCCCCGACGGTGCCTTCCTTCGGGGCGACGTTCCCATGACCAAGGAGGAGGTGCGCGAGCTTGCCGTGTGCAAGCTGCGCATCCAACCGACAGACATGGTATGGGACGTGGGTTGCGGGACTGGTTCGGTGAGCGTCGAGGCCGCGCGCGCCGCATGGCAGGGGCAGGTCTTCGCAATCGACCACGACGAGGGTGCCCTGGCCCTCACCGGGGCCAATGCAGAGGCGTTCGGCCTCACCAACATACGCCTGATAGTCGGAGACGCACCCGAGGTGCTTGCGGGCCTCGAGGTGCCCGACCGCGTGTTCGTTGGGGGGTCCGCGGGAAGCCTCGAGAGCATCCTTGCCCTTGCCATCAGCAAGAATCCGCGTGTGCGCCTGTGCGTGCCTGCGGTCACGTTGGAGACGCTCTCTGAGGCCCTCCGATGTGTGCGCGAGCTCTGCCTGAGCAACGTTGACATCATCCAGGTTTGTGTCGCACGCGCCTGCGCAGCGGGGCCGTATCACCTGATGCGTTCCGAGAACCCCGTGTATCTTGTCACGGCTGACGGTCCCGGCGTGAAATCGGGCAACGAGGGAGCGTGATCGACGTGGAGAAGCGCGTTTCCCGCATCATGGTCGCTGGGACCTCGAGCGGCTGTGGAAAGACCACGATCGCCTGTGGCCTCATGCGCCTGTTCTCGCGGCGCGGCCTTTGCGTCCAGGGCTGCAAGAGTGGACCCGACTATCTTGACCCCACATTCCACACGCGCATCCTGGGGGTTGCCTCCAGAAGCCTCGACCTCTTCCTGGAAGGGAAGGAGCTGGTGCGCGAGACGCTAGCCACGGGCTCCGAGGGCAAAGACCTGACGATCATCGAGGGGGCAATGGGCTACTACGATGGTATAGCCCTGGGAAGCGACGCCTCCTCCTGGGACCTTGCGCGCACGACCCGCACGCCCGTGCTTCTTGTCGTGGATGCCCGGGGAAGGGCGCTTTCCACGGCCACCGAGGTCAAGGGGTTCGCGAGCTTTCGCGAGCCCTCCCTGATCTCTGGCGTCATATTGAATCGCGTCTCCGATTCGTACTACCCTTCGCTCAAGTGCATGGTGGAGCGCGAGACGGGCGTTCCCGTCGTGGGGTATCTCCCGCGCATCGAAAAGGCAAGGCTCGAGAGTCGCCATCTGGGGCTCGTGAATGCCTTGGAGGTCGAGGACCTTCAAAAGAAGATGGACCTTGTTGCCGACGCGCTGGAACGGGGCCTTGACGTGGATGCCGTCCTGCGGCTTGCGGATGAAGCACCTGTGATTGCCTACGAGCCACGACGTCTTCCCGAACCCTGTCCCTCGTCGCCTGTCATTGCCGTCGCCCGCGACGAGGCGTTCAGCTTCTACTATCAGGACAGCCTCGAGCTGCTGCAGCGCCTTGGTGCCCATCTCGAGTTCTTCTCGCCCCTGCGGGACGGTCATCTCCCTGATGGCGCATGCGGCCTCTACCTGGGCGGAGGCTATCCGGAGCTCCACGCCCGGGAGCTGAGCGCAAACAAGCCCCTGCTTGCGGAGGTTGCGCAGGCAATCGCCCAGGGCATGCCCACCATAGCCGAGTGTGGCGGGTTCCTCTATCTCCATGAGTCGCTTGAGGACGAGGGGGGACGGGCGTGGCCGATGGTGGCCGCCTTGTCCGGGAAGGCTGTGAAGGGCGAGCGGCTTGGGCATTTTGGCTACTGCACGCTCACTGCCACCTGCGATGGGCTGCTGGCAGACAAGGGGGAGAGCCTTCGGGCGCACGAGTATCACTATTGGCGGACCGAGCGGGATGACCGCGGCTTCTGCGTACGGAAGCCCCAGAGCCACGTCGAATGGGCGTGTGGGGCGGAGAGCGAGACGCTGTATGCAGGGTTCCCCCACATTCAACTGTACGGCGCCCCTCGAGCTGCGCGCCGCTTTGTGGGTGCATGCGCGGCCTTTGCCGCAGGCAGGGGGAGTGCGACATGATGCGTGTCCTCATACTAGCCTGCGCATGCGCGCTTGACGCGCTGCTTGGCGACCCATACTCCATGCCACACATCATCAGGCTCATCGGGACGCTCATAGAGAGGGTGGAGGCCGTGGCGCGCAGGCTCTTTCCCGCCACTCCTTCGGGGGAGCGACTGGCAGGAGCGGTGCTGGTGGCGGTGGTGCTCGCAACATCATGTGCGGCTTGCGCCGTCGTTCTCAGCGCGGTGTGGGCGCTTTCCCCGTATGTGGGCTTCGCGGTCGAGACGTTCGTCTGCTACCAGATGCTGGCGGCCCGTCAACTGGCCATCGAGGCACAGCGCGTCTACACGGCCCTCAGTGAAGAGGGGCTGGATGCCGCGCGCAAGGCCGTGTCGATGATCGTCGGCCGCGACACGCAGGCGCTTGACGAGGCGGGTGTGACCCGTGCCGCCGTCGAGACTGTCGCGGAAAACGCCTCCGACGGCTTTGTTGCCCCCCTGCTCTTCATGGCGGTGGGGGGACCGGTCGCAGGTGTGCTCTACAAGGCGGCGAACACCATGGACTCGATGGTTGGGTACAAAAACGAGTCCTATCGCCATCTGGGTACGGTTGCGGCACGGCTGGATGACGTCTTCAACTGGGTCCCGGCGCGCGTCACGGGCGCGCTCATGTGCATGGCGGCACCGCTCGTGAACCTGGACGGTGTCGGTGCCTGGCACATCATGACTAGGGACCACGGCAGGCACTCCTCGCCCAATGCGGGGTGGCCCGAGGCGGCCTGCGCGGGAGCCCTGGGCGTCATGCTGGCGGGACCATCGAGCTACTTTGGCAAAATGGTAGAGAAGCCGACGATCGGAGACGACCTGCGTCCCATCGTCCCTCAGGACATCATGGGGGCAAATCGGCTCCTGATGGCGACCGCGGCGCTCGCCCTCATACTCGCCATCGCGCTTTCGTGGGCGGTCCAGTCGTGTCTTGGGAGGTGGTAGCGTGAGGCGCTTCGAGCATGGAGGGAACGTCTATGCGCATCCTGGGGCCTTGGACTTCTCGGCAAGCCTCAACCCCCTGGGAATGCCACCCCTGGCAAGAAGGGCGCTCGTGGAGGGGGTTGACGTCTTTGAGCACTATCCCGACCCTGCGTGCCAGGAGCTCACCGATGCCATTGCGCGTTTCGAGGGCGTCGGGAAGGGCGAGGTCCTTGCGTGCGCAGGGGCGACCGACGCCTTTGCGCGCATCTGCTCGGCGGTCAGGCCAAGAAGGGCCCTGACGTGCGCGCCATGCTATTCGGGATACGAGCAGGCATGCGTGCAGGCAGGTGTCGACCTCACGTGGCATGAGCTGTGCTGCGAGGACGGGTACCTCTTGACAGAGCGCTTTGCCGAGCGCATCGAAGAGGGCGTCAACCTCGTCTTCGTTGCCAATCCCAACAACCCGACCGGTCTTCGTGCCAAGGAGGAGGTCATCCGATCCTGCCTCGAGCGAGCTCGTGAGGTCGGTGCCCTCGTGGTCCTTGACGAGTGCTTCGTCGACCTTGCTGGCGGCCATGGCTCAAACGCCCTTCTGGGCGAGTTCCCCAACCTCGTCATCGTGAAGGCGCTGACAAAGACATATGCCCTTGCGGGACTTCGCGTGGGATACGCGCTCTGCTCCGACGGAGGGCTGCTCAGTGCCCTGCGCGATGCGGGACAGCCCTGGGCAGTGAGCGTCCCTGCCCAGCTGGCGGGCGTGGCGAGCCTGCAGGATGTGGGATATCTGGCCAAGAGCCAGGAGCTGGTGGCAGGGGAGCGAGCGCGACTGGGCGAGGCCCTTCAGGCGCTCGGCCTGCACGTGCTTCCCTCTGACGCCAACTTCCTGCTCTTTGAGGGGCCAGAGGGGCTGCATGGGCAGCTGCTGCGATGCAAGATCCTCATACGTTCCTGTGACAACTTCAGGGGGCTCGACAGCCGCTGGTATCGCATAGCCGTTCGTCGTCCCGAGGAAAACGACCTGCTCGTCCGAGCGCTCGAGCGCCTCCTGCGCGGAGGGACTGAGGACAAGACAGGGGGAGGGGACGCGTGATGGGAGCCAAGGCAATCATGATCCAGGGCACCATGTCCGGGGCGGGCAAGAGCCTCCTCGTTGCGGGGCTCTGCCGCGTGCTTGCGCAAGACGGCCTGCGGGTCGCACCGTTCAAGTCCCAGAACATGGCCTTGAACTCCGCAATCACCCGTGAGGGCCTCGAGATGGGTCGTGCCCAGGCAATGCAGGCGGAAGCTGCTGGCATCGAGCCACGTGCCGCCATGAACCCAATCCTGCTCAAGCCCACGAGCGATACGGGAAGCCAGGTCATCGTCTGTGGCAGGCCGTTGGCCACCATGCCCGCACGGGAGTACTTTGCCTTCAAGCGGACGCTGACCGACCAAGTCATGTCGGCATATCGCGAGCTTGCCAGCGAATTTGACGTCATCGTCATAGAGGGGGCAGGCAGTCCCGTCGAGCTCAATCTCAAGCGTGACGACATCGTCAACATGGGCATGGCAAAGATGGCCCAATCGCCCGTCATGCTTGTGGGAGACATCGACCGAGGTGGCGTGTTCGCGCAGCTTGTGGGAACGATGATGCTCCTCGACGAGGACGAGCGTGCCATGGTCAAGGCCACGGTGGTCAACAAGTTCCGGGGAGACCCGACGCTCTTTGACGAGGGCCTTGAGATCTTGCGTGAGAGATGCGGCGTGCCTGTCGCCGGCCTCATTCCCTATCTGGACGTCGACCTGGACGATGAGGACAGCATGTCCGAGCGCCTGGGACAGAGACGGGCTGGGGCCCTTCTGGACGTGGCGGTGGTCCGTCTTCCCAAGATCTCTAACTTCACGGACTTCATCGCCCTTGACGCGATGGATGGCGTCGGTGTCCGCTACGTCGGTTCGGCCTCAGAGCTTGGTGTTCCCGACCTGCTTATTGTCCCAGGGACCAAGGCGACCATGGCAGACCTCTCTTGGCTGCGATCGAGGGGCCTCGACATCTCGATACGCCGGCTGGCTGCGTCGGGCGTGCCTGTGGTGGGCATCTGTGGGGGATACCAGATGCTCGGCACGCAGGTCGTGGACCCCTTAGGTGTCGAGGGTGGCGGCCAGATGGATGGGTTGGGCCTCCTTCCCGTCCGTACGGTGTTTGGGACGCAGAAGCGGACGGTGCTCGTCGAGGGGGCGTTCGACGAGGTTTCCGGGCCCCTGTCGGCACTCTCTGGTCTGCCAGTGCGTGGCTACGAGATCCATATGGGGCAGACCGAGGTTGCGGGACGCTCGCTCGCCTCAATCTCTGACGGCAGCGTCCCCATGGCGAGCGACGGCTGCCAGGAGGGCAACGTCTATGGCTGCTACCTTCATGGACTGTTTGACCGCCCGGAGGTGACGCAGGCACTGGTGGGAGCGCTACTTGCCAGGAAGGGCCTTGACGTCGCATCCGTGCGGGCCGTTGACATGGCTGCCTACCGCCAGCGACAGTACGACGTCCTTGCCGATGGCATTCGGACGCACACGGACATGCGCCTCGTCCATCGCATCATCGAGGAGGGCCTATGAGCGAGCTAGACGGTCTTGAGTACGTGAGGCCTGACGAAATCGAGCGCCGGAGCTTCGAGATCATTGGCCAGGAGCTGGGAGAACATGGCTTTGACGAGCTTGAGGGGCTAGTCGTCAAGCGGGTGATACACACCACGGCGGACTTTGACTATGCCAAGAACCTGTGCTTTACCCCACGTGCCGTGCGCCGGGGCATCGAAGTCCTTGGTGCCGGCGCCACGGTGGTGACCGACACGACCATGGTCGCGGCGGGAATCAACAAGCGCGTGCTGGGAAGCTTTGGGGGTGAGGTGCGCACCTTCATCGGCGATGCCGATGTCGCAGCCGAGGCGCACTCGCGTGGGGTGACGCGCTCCGTTGTCGCTATGGAGCGTGCGTCTGCGCTCGAAGGGCCACTCGTCTTTGCCATAGGCAATGCCCCCACGGCGTTGGCGCGCCTCGCTCGGCTCATATCTGAGGAGACGATGCCCGAGCCCGCGCTCGTCATCGGCGTCCCGGTAGGGTTCGTCAACGTGGTCGAGTCTAAGGAGCTCATGTGCGCGACGCCCGTGGAGTCAATCGTTGCCCGGGGACGCAAGGGAGGCTCCAATGTCGCTGCCTCCATCGTGAACGCTTTGCTGTACCTTGCCTCGGGCGACCGAAGGGAGTGAGGATTCCCAGTATGTGCGGAGTATCGAATTATGAGAGGCAGGTGCTCAACCTGAGCATCCCGGCCTTTGACCAGGGGGCGGCTGAGGTTGCCCGCGCACGATGGAACGCGGTGGCCAAGCCCATAGGCTCGCTGGGCCTGCTGGAAGACGCGGTGACGCAGATCGCGCTCGTCACGGGAAGCGCCGACATCGACATATCGAGGCGTTGCGTGGCGGTGCTCTGTGCCGACAATGGCGTGGTGGCTGAGGGCGTCTCGCAAAGCACCCATGAGGTGACCACCACGGTTGCCGAAAACGTTGCTCGCGGGGTATCGTCCGTCGGCCTCATGTGTCGCCCCTTTGGAATTGATTGCGTGGCCGTTGACCTCGGCATGGTGAATCCCGCTGGTGTGGAGGGCGTGCTTGACAGGCGCATCGCCGCAGGGACCGGAAACATCGCCCATGGGCCCGCCATGACGCGTGAGCAGGCCGCCCAGGCCGTCATGGTGGGAGTCGAGCTGGTGGGTGACCTCAAGAGGCAAGGGTATGGCCTCATCGCCACCGGCGAGATGGGCATTGGCAACACGACCACCGCGACCGCCATGGCATGCGCGTTTCTGGGAAGCGACCCAGAAGCCCTGACTTCGCGTGGCGCGGGGCTTTCCGACGAGGGACTCCGTCGCAAGAAGGCGGCTATCGCGCAGGCACTCGAGGTCAACAAGCCGCTACCAGACGACCCCCTCGACGTGCTCTCGAAGGTCGGCGGCCTTGACATTGCGGGAATGTGTGGCATGTTCATTGGTGGTGCGGTGCATCGTGTGCCGGTTATCATCGACGGGCTCATCAGCGTGGTCGCCGCCTGGTGTGCCTTGCGCCTCAAGCCGAGGTGCGTGCATGCCATGCTGGCCTCACACGTGTCCGCAGAACCGGCGGCAGGGCTGCTGCTCGACCGAATGGGACTCCAGGCGCCCATTCACGCGGGGATGCGCCTTGGCGAGGGCACCGGTGCCGTGAGTCTCATCCCGCTCCTCGACATGGCCCTTTCGCTCTACCGCGAAGGCACGACCTTTGAGGCGTGTGGCCTGGTCCCTTTCGAGGTGAGGCCGTGATGGAGCTCCTGCTGATGCGTCATGGTGCCACGAGGGGCAACGAGTTGCGTCGCTATGTTGGCCGTGGTAGCGACGAGCCCTTGAGCGAGAAGGGAATGGTTCAATGTAAAGAGGTGGGGGCATTCCCTCGGGTGAGGCGGGCATACGTGAGCCCGATGCTTCGTGCCAGACAGACGGCACGGCTCTGCTTTCCCCATGCGGAACTAATCGTGGTGCCAGGACTTGAGGAGTATGACTTTGGTCAGTTTGAGGGCAAGTCTGCCCAAGACATGGAACATGACGAGGCGTATCGGGCCTGGGTTGACGGCTGGTGCAAGGGACGTTGCCCAGGGGGAGAGAGCCGAGCGGAGTTTGTCTCGCGCACGGCCCGCGCGCTGAAGGATATGCTTGTCCGTGCGGCTGAGAGGGAAGAGCAGAAGGTGATCGTCGTCGCACATGGTGGCACCGTCATGGCGGCGATGAGCTCGTTTGCGGATGGGAGTGCCCTTGCCGATGACTACTTTGGCTGGCAGGTTGGCTGCTGCGAGGGCTATGCCTGCACGGTGGATTGGCATGACGGGCATCTCTTCCTGGATGTGCCACATCACGTACGGAATCTGGCCATTGGGTGTGGGCTATAGTGGGGATCGTCTCTTTTGCCCGCGACTTGCGATAACGCTTCTTTAGGATGGAGCCATGGACAACGGCACGACCTTCTTTCGCAACACGGATTGCGCCTACTTTCCCTGTCACGAGGGAGTTGATGAGTCGCGGTTCAACTGCCTGTTCTGCTACTGTCCGCTCTATGCACTGGGCCCTCGTTGCGGTGGCGACTTTTCCTACACCAAGGGTGGCGTGAAGGACTGCTCCGGTTGCACGCGCCTGCATGAGGGGGACGAAGGTGCCCGTATGGTGAGGGAGCTCTTTCCGCTCTTGGCGGAACTTGCAGGGCGTGAGGGGGACGTCTCATGAGGGCGCTCGTCGTAGGTGGCTCCGGGAGCGGCAAGTCGGCCTATGCCGAGCAGCTTGCGACCCTCCTCTCGGAAAGGCGCACCTATATCGCCACGATGCGCTCCGAAGGCCGTGAGGCCGCAGAAAGGATCAGCCGGCACCGTGCGCAACGAGCGGGACTGGGGTTTGAAACCATCGAACGCCCTGACTCGCTGGCCGCTGCATCCGCGACCGTCAGGGGAGGGGTCGTGCTGGTGGACGACCTCGGTAACCTGGTGGCCAACGCGCTCTTTTTTCCTGACGGATCCATGGCTGACCCGCGCGAGGTGCTCGACCGTCTGGACAACGAGGTCAAAGGCCTTGCACGGGCCTTTGACCATGTGGTGCTCGTAAGCAACGAGGTGGGAGCCGAGGGCCTCCATGAGCAAGACTCGACCAACGTCTGGGTCCGCCTGATCGGTGCCCTCAACTGCCTCATCGCCACGACCTTCGACGAGGTGACCGAGGTCGTGTGCGGCGTTCCCTGTCAGGTCAAGGGGATGCTGTCATGATCGTGCTTCGCTCCCTTGTCATGGCGTTTTCGCTCTTCAC
This sequence comes from uncultured Coriobacteriaceae bacterium, assembly GCA_902797175.1. Classification (GTDB taxonomy): domain Bacteria; phylum Actinomycetota; class Coriobacteriia; order Coriobacteriales; family Atopobiaceae; genus UBA1367. The sequence goes on from CADBRX010000163.1 coordinate 28,030, forward strand.
GGTCATTCCCATGCCGCAGGTTGACTGGAGTGAGCGCAACATGCGCTACCTGATGGCCGCATTCCCAGCGGTCGGCCTGCTGATAGGTGCCCTTGTCTGGGGCTGGTGGCACCTCTGCGGCATGCTGAGGTTTGCCTCGCTCATGCGGGCTGCAGGCGTGACCCTCATTCCCGTAGCCTTGACGGGAGGGATTCACCTGGACGGCTTTGCCGATGTGATGGATGCGCTTTCGAGTCACGCCGAGCCAGAGCGAAAGCGCCAGATCATGAAGGATCCCCACGTTGGGGCCTTTGCGATCATGGGGGTGTGCTGCTATCTGATTGCCTACCTTGCCCTGGCCTCCGAGGTGGATGAGGAACATCTGCTTGCGCTCGCCTGCGTCCCCATCCTCAGTCGTTGCCTCAGCTCCTATGCCACCGTCTCCTTCAGAAAGGCAAGCAAGACCGGCATGCTTGCGGATGAGGGAACGACTGTTGGCGCACCCGCGATTCGCCTCGTCGTCCTTGGCATCTACATGGCGGTCGGTGCCTTGTTGGTTGCGTGTGACGGAGCCGTGGGAGTGCTTGTCGTGATGGCTGCGGTTGTGGTGCTCCTTTACGTCAAGCGCATTGCCGAGAGGGAGTTTGGCGGCATGGGTGGCGACTTGGCAGGGCTCTTTCTTCAGCTCGCAGAGCTCGTGATGCTTGCGGTCATTGCCGTGGTGGGAAGGCTGGTCTAACCATGATATTGGTCATCGGGGGGATTGCCTCGGGCAAACGCTCGTACGTGGTGTCGCTCGGATACGGCGAAGCCCAGATGGGCTGTGCACTCTATGACGGGAAGCCGGTTCTCTGCGGTCTCGAGGAGATTCTTCGTGACGGTGCGCTCGACGCTTCCGCAATCGAGGACGTGCGTTCACGCGCTGTGGTCACCTGTTGCGAGGTGGGTATGGGTGTGGTGCCTATGGACGCGTCGGAGAGGGCGTGGCGTGAACGTGTGGGACGTACATGCTCGTCGCTTGCCGCAGACGCGGACATGGTCGTACGCATGGTCTGTGGCATACCGCAAACGATCAAGGGGTGAGTGGGCGACCATGAAAGCAGGATTTGACCGGGCAAGGCAATTCACCATCCTTCCCTTGCTGGCGTGGGCGCTGATAAGCGCGCTGCTGCTTGGAGCACCCACAGCCGCGGCGGCAAAGGGCGAGCCCCTCTCTGACGACCCCTATGCGGACGCGATGCAGGTTGCCTGGGAGGATGGCGACTACCTGGTGAACGTCAGCATGGCAGGGGGAAGCGGAAGGGCCAGCGTGTCAACACCGGCAGAGGTCAGCGTCAAGGGGGGCAAGGCGGCTGCACGCATCGTGTGGTCAAGCCCCAACTACGACTACATGGTCGTGGCTGGAAAGACGTATGTGCCCGTTAACGAGGACGGCAACTCGGTCTTTTTGATCCCGGTGCTCTCTATTGACGAGCCCTTCGACGTCGTTGGCGACACCACGGCCATGAGCCAGCCTCACGAGGTCTCCTATCAGCTGCTATTTGACTCGGCAAGCGCCGTGGAAGCGGGCACAGCGGGGGCTCCAGGGCACTTGGTTTTCCTTCCCGTCATCGCTGTCTGCGTAGCATTGTTCGGAATCTGTCTTGCCGTCGCGATAATTCGACGCAACGGGTAGCCCAGCTCTTCCCTTCGATCGAAAAAGCCCCCATCATTATTTGCTAGGTACCTTGACATTTTTCTGTGTCAGCGTATCGTTAAACAGGGAATGAGAGAAGGGGGGAGCATATGGAGGACTGCGAAGGGCAGGCCCAGACCATTGGCCATCGCATATTGCATGACCTTGGGTTCTTTGGGCATTACATGCACTTCAACGTCGGCGGCAGGTCAGGCAAGCAGCACACGCTCGCAAAGCTGCACAAGGCGGGCGGACAGCTCTCACAGCGCGAGCTCCAGGAGCGTTCGGGAATCAGCTCGGCAGCGCTTTCGGAGGTGCTGTCAAAGCTCGAGGGGGAAGGCCTCATCGTGCGCGAGCGCTCCGAGGAGGACCGCCGCCAGATGCAGATAGCGCTCACCGAGGAGGGAACGCGGCGCGCCGTGCAGCTGAAGGCGGTGTTTGACCAGTTTGAGGTCGAATGCCTCTCGTGCCTGAGCGACGACGAGCAGGTCGAGCTCCTCGGCCTGCTTGACAGGCTTGCGGCGCATTGGAGGGGAATGGAGCGAAAGGAGGAGTGCGCGTGAGCGAAGAGCAGAACGACAGGGCCATGGCGCACCTGACGCTTGGTCAGATTTTCAAGACTTTGGGTGGAAGCATCCGCGAGAACAAGAAGAACTCGCTCATAGCGCCCATCTTCGTGACGGGCGAGGTCGTCATCGAATGCGTCATCCCGTTCATCACCTCGCAGCTCATCAACGAGCTCAACGTGGGCGCGGACATGGCGACCATCGCGCGCTACGGCATCATTCTGGCGGTCCTCGCCCTGATCAGCCTGGCATGCGGCACCATCGCGGGCATCGCGTGCTCCGTGGCGTCGACGGGCTTTGCGCGTAACCTCCGCCACGACATGTTTGCCGCCATCCAGCGGTTCAGCTTCTCCAACATCGACCGCTTCTCGACCAACTCGTTGGTCACGCGTCTCACGACGGACACCCAGAACGTCCAGATGGCCTACATGCAGATTATCAGGAGCGCCGTGCGCAGCCCCCTCATGATCGTGTTTGCGGCGACGATGGCCTTCGTCTCGGGCGGCCCGATGGCCTCGCTCTACGTGGTCGTGGGCTTCTTCCTGGGATTTGCCCTCATCGGCATCGCCCGCATCGTCATGCCCATCTTCCGCCGCATCTTCAAGAAGTACGACCGCCTGAACGAGTCGGTCGAGGAGAACGTCAGCGGAATCCGCGTGGTCAAGAGCTTCGTGCGCGAGGAGTACGAGAAGCAGAAGTTCGAGAAGGCGTCAGGCGAGGTCTTCCAGGACTTCTGGGGTGCCGAGCGCATCCTTGCCTGGAACCAGCCGCTCATGACGTTTGCCGTGGACACCATCTATGCGTTCGTGGTGTACTTTGCCTCGCGGCGCATCATCTCCACGGCGGGCACTGCCATGCAGGTGGGCAACATGAGTGCCCTCATCACGTACGGCTTCTCCATGCTCATGAGCCTCAACATGCTCTCGATGATCTTCGTCATGATCACGATGGCGGAGGAGAGCGCGCGCCGCATCTGCGAGGTGCTGCTTGAGGAGCCCGACCTCGCCAACCCCGACAATCCCGTATACGAGGTTGCGGACGGTTCCGTCGACTTTGACGACGTGAGCTTTGCCTACCATCCCGAGTCCGGCCGCTTCGCGCTGCATGACATCAACCTCCACATCAAGAGTGGCGAGGTCATCGGCGTGATCGGAGGCACGGGCTCGTCCAAGTCCACGCTCATCCAGCTCATCAGCCGCCTGTATGATGCCACCAAGGGCACCGTGCGCGTGGGTGGCATCGATGTCAAGGACTACGACATGGATACCCTGCGCAACCAGGTTGCCGTCGTGCTGCAGCGCAACGTCCTGTTCTCGGGCACCATCAAGGAGAACCTGCGCTGGGGCAACGAGGAGGCTACCGACGAGGAGCTCGTCGAAGCCTGCAAGCTCGCGCAGGCCGACGAGTTCATCCAGCAGTTCCCCGATGGCTATGACACCTACATCGAGCAGGGCGGCACCAACGTGTCCGGCGGTCAGAAGCAGCGCCTGTGCATCGCGCGTGCCCTGCTCAAGAAGCCCAAGATCCTCATCCTGGACGACTCCACGAGTGCGGTCGACACCAAGACCGACAAGCTCATCCGTGCGGGCTTCAAGAGCTTCATCCCCGAAACGACCAAGATCATCATTGCCCAGCGCACGGGTTCGGTCGAGGACGCCGATCGCATCATCGTGATGGATGACGGCGGCATCTCGGCCGTGGGCACGCACGAGGAGCTGCTCAAGAGCTCCGATATCTACCGCGAGGTCTATCTCACGCAGAACAAGGCGAGCCACGACGAGGCTCTCGCAGGCCAGGACGTCACCGACCCGGTGAGCGGCGTCGGCGCTCCCGTCGAGGACCGTGCCGCCAACGTGGACGAGGCGGACATCGCCGCCGCGCGCGAGAAGGTGACGGTCGTCCCCGCCACGCACTCGCGCAAGCACGAGGTCGAGTACCGCGCAAAGAGTGCCAGCTCGCAGATGGCCAACACGGCCTTGCGTGCAGAGTCCCAGGAAGGAGGCGATCTGAATGGCTAAGCACACCGTGAGTCCCAACGCTCCCAAGAGCGCCGTCGACACCGTCCTGTCCGATCCCGCACGCCTGCAGGACGCCCCGCGCCCAAACGCAGGCGACAACGCCCAAAGCGAGGGCGTTCCCGGCAAGGGAAGCCGCGGCCGGCGTGCCGCCAACCCCTTGACCGTGCTTCGTGGCACCCTCAAGCTCGTCTTCTCGTTCTATCCGGTGCAGCTGGTGGCCCTCATCTTCTGCGTCGTCCTGGGGGCGGCCCTCTCCACGCTGCCCAGCGTCTTTCTGCAGAAGTCCATCGACGTCATCGGCCGCTACTGGCAGAGCGGCGACTGGGCTGCCGCCCAGCCCGAGATCCAGAAGATCGTGCTGTCGCTCATCGGCGTCTATGTGGTCGTGCTGACCGCGCAGATCGCGCAGACGCAGCTGGGGGCCTTCGTCACGCAGGGCACCCTCATGAAGATGCGCAACAAGATGTTCGACCACATGGAGGACCTGCCCATCCGCTTCTTCGACCAGAACAAGCGCGGCGACGTCATGAGCTACTACACCAACGACGT
>CADBRX010000164.1 GCA_902797175.1 uncultured Coriobacteriaceae bacterium
GATTCTCGGTCTGGGAATTCCCGAACTTCTCGTCATCCTCATCATCGCGCTCGTCATCTTTGGGCCCAAGAACCTCCCGAAGCTTGGTAAGAGCCTCGGCGAGACGGTAAAGAATGTGCGCGAGGGCATGGAGGGCGACGAGCCCAAGCAGGTTGCCGAGCAGTCTGTTGCGGCCAAGGTAGAGGAGCAGACCGTCGCGGCCGCTGCCGAGCCTGTTGCGGCGGAGCCCGTGGCTGCGGAGACCAACGTCGAGGAGGACGTGGTCTTCTGCTCCAAGTGCGGTGCCAAGAACGCTGCCGATGCCGCGTTCTGCTCCAAGTGCGGCGCCAAGCTGTCCGAGTAGCAAGTTTATCGTGCGGGTGCCCTGGCGCTCGCTGCATGTGACCACATAGAAGAGGGGCTGCACCACATGGCTGCAAAAGAGATTGTCCTGACACCCGAAGGCCGTGAGGAGCTCGTCAAAGAGCTCGAGTGGCGCGAGGGCGAGCATAACGACGAGATCGTCGAGAGCCTGAAGGAGGCGCGTGGCTTCGGCGACCTCTCCGAGAACGCGGAGTTTGACGCCGCGAAGGAGGAGCAGGCCAAGAACGCCTCGCGCATCAACGAGATTCGCCAGATCCTGGCCGTGGCAAGGATCGTGGACGCATCCGAGGCTGGTGCGCCGTCCGTCTCCATCGGCACCACCGTCGAGCTTGAGGACAAGAAGGGCAAGAAGACGTCCTTCACCATCGTCGGCACCACCGAGACCGACTCCCTCAAGCGCCGCATCTCCAACGAGAGCCCTGCCGGGGCGGCCATGATCGGCCACGTGGTTGGGGACAAGGTCTCGTTCACCACGCCTACGGGCAAGGTCCGCGAGTACACCATCACCAGCATCACCCGCTAACAGCCAGCGATAAGTGATTCGAAGGGGATACTCCCTTTTGACTCAGTCCACGGGCTGACTCAAAAGGGAGTATCCCCTTCGAGTCTTGTTTTGAATACCAAAGGAGCACAGGAATGGCTCAGGAGACCACCACCGCAACTGACGAGCGCGCCGTCCGCCGCGCGCGCCGGCAGTCGCTCATTGACGCGGGCATCAACCCGTATCCCATCAAGTCCGAGGTCACGGCGCATGCCGCCGAGCTCGAGGAGCGCTATGCCAACCTCGAGGCAGGGGAGGACACCGAGGACGTGTACTCCCTCGCGGGCCGCATCCGCGCGCTGCGCAACCAGGGCAAGGTCGCCTTCATCGTGCTCGAGGACTGCACGGGCCAGATGCAGCTCTTCTGCCGCATCAACAACCTGTCCGAGGCGGACTGGGCGCTTCTGGGCCAGCTCGACCTGGGCGACATCATCGGCGCCACCGGCCCCGTCATCCGCACGCGCCGCGGCCAGCTCTCGCTCGCTCCCACCAGCCTGACGCTGCTCACCAAGTCGGTGCGTCCCCTGCCCGAGAAGTTCCACGGGCTGACGGACAAGGAGGTCCGCTACCGCCAGCGCTACGTCGACCTCATCATGAACCCCGAGGTCAAGCAGACGTTTGTCAATCGCTCGCGCATCATCAGCTCCATCCGCCACTTCATGGAGGACCAGGGCTATCTCGAGGTCGAGACGCCCATCCTGCAGGAGACGCTCGGCGGTGCCAACGCCAAGCCCTTCATCACCCACTTCAACGTGCTTGACCAGGACTGCTACCTGCGCATCGCCACCGAGCTGCACCTCAAGCGCTGCGTGGTGGGCGGCATGGACCGCGTCTTTGAGATCGGCCGCCAGTTCCGCAACGAGGGCATGGACCTGACGCACAACCCCGAGTTCACCTCCATGGAGGCCTACTGCGCCTACTCCGACCTCGACGGCATGAAGGAGCTGAGCGAGAAGCTCTTCCAGTCGTGCGCAGCCGCCGTGGGCAAGGGCAACGTCATCGAGTACCAGGGCGCCCAGATCGACCTTTCCAGCCCGTGGCGCTCAGCCACCGTGGCCGAGATCGCGAGCGAGTGCGTGGGCGAGCAGATCGACCTGGACACCCCCATCGAGCGCCTGCGCGAGCTCTGCACCGCCAACGGCATCGAGTGGGCCGAGGAGTGGGGTGCCGGCAAGCTCGTCTTCGAGCTCTACGACGAGCTGGGCGAGAAGAGCATCGTCAACCCCACCTTCGTGTGCGACTACCCCGTCGAGGTCAGCCCGCTCACCAAGCGCAAGGACGACGACCCGCGCCTGACCGACCGCTTCGAGATCATCATCGCCGGCCATGAGTACGCCAACGCATATTCCGAGCTCAACGACCCCGTCGACCAGGAGGAGCGCTTTGCCGCCCAGGTGGCCGCAAAGGCCGCGGGCGACGAGGAGGCCATGGAGTACGACGCCGACTTCGTGCGCGCGCTCGAGTACGGCATGCCTCCCGCGGGCGGCATCGGCTATGGCATCGACCGCATGATCATGCTGTTCTGTGACGAGGCGTCCATCCGTGACGTGCTGCTCTTCCCGCACATGCGCCCCGAGAAGCGCGCGGCCGCAAAGCCGGCCGACGGTCGCCTGGAGAGCGGCCTCACGCGCGACCAGGCGCTTGACCTGCTCAAGAAGTACAACGAGGACCCGTTCCACGTGGCCCACGGCGAGACCCTCGAAGGCCTCATGCGCTACTACGCCGAGCGCGAGGACCCCGAGAACGTCGAGTTCTGGGGGCAGGTCGGCCTGCTGCATGACCTTGACTGGGAGAAGTGGCAGGACGCCGTCCAGCACACCGTCAAGACGGCCGAGCTGCTTGAGGAGGCCGGAGCCAACCCTGCGCTGGCGCATGCCATCCAGACGCACAACTGCGAGCACAACGACGAGCTGCCCAAGCCCGAGCACATCATGGAGAAGTGGCTCTACGCCACCGACGAGCTCTCCGGTCTCATCCAGGCCGTGGCCAAGATGCGCCCGTCCAAGAGCGTGACCGACATGGAGGTCAAGTCGCTCAAGAAGAAGTTCAAGACCAAGAGCTTCGCCGCCGGTTGCGACCGCGACATCATCCGCCAGGGCGCCGAGATGCTCGGCATGGAGCTGGACGAGCTCTTTGCGAACGTGCTCGAGGCCATGAAGGCCATCGCCCCAGTAGGCGACATCTACGCGCAGCCCGCGGAGCCCAAAGAGGAGGAGGCCGCCGCGGAGGCCCCCGCCATCCCGCAGGAGGGCATCTACATCGAGCCGCTCTTTGTCGACACGGTGGACTTCGGCACGTTCAGCAAGTCCGACTTCCGCGTGGTGAAGGTCAAGGAGTGCACCGAGGTTCCCAAGAGCAAGAAGCTGCTGAAGTTCGTGCTGGATGACGGCACGGGCACCGACCGCATCATCCTTTCGGGCATCAAGGAGTACTACCAGCCCGAGCAGCTCGTGGGTAAGAGCCTGGTGGCCATCACCAACCTTCCCCCGCGCTCGATGATGGGCATCGAGAGCTGCGGCATGTTGCTCTCGGCGCTCCACACCGAGGACGGCAAGGAGGCGCTCAACCTCCTGATGGTCGATGACGCCATCCCTGCGGGGGCCAAGCTCTACTAACAAGCTGCCGACAATGTGACGGCTGACGAGACACTTCCTCTCCAAGACGGGTACTAGGTGTTCGTAGGGGGAAGTGTCTCTTTTATGTCCGTAGCCCTTGTTGGGGCAGGCAGGGCGAAAGGATGCCAAAACATGACAGACGAGCGTGTCGACAACGAGCCCGGCGGCACCATGCCCTCGATTCTTGAGCGCCTCTGCCTTCCCGACATGAAGGAGCAGTTCCTGGAGCACAAGTCTCGCAAGATGAGCCCCCGGGAGCTCGAGGAGATGGTCTCCTACATCAACAGCGACGAATGCACGCATGACCTCCAGGACCTCGCTGCCGGAAAGTTTGACTTTCCCCTGCCGCGCCAGGTGATGCTGCGCAAGTCCCATTCCGACAGGCGCCGCATCCTCTTTGTCTACCCTCGTCGTCAGAACAACCTTCTGATGTACATCGTGTGGGGCATGCAGGAGTACGACCCGATCTTCTCTCCCCAGCTGTATTCCTTCCGCAAGAACAAGAGCGTGGCGACCCTCTTTTCGCGCGTTGCCAGCATGAACTACGTGCGCGACCTCTACACGCTCAAGGCGGACGTGCACGATTACGGCCATTCGATCAGGCCCGAGAAGCTTGCTCCCATGATCGAAGAGATCGTGGGGCCGCGCGACCCCAAGCTTCTCGCCTTCCTTGAGTACCTGCTCTTTAGGGGCGAATACCTGCGCAACGGCAAGGTGGTCAAGGGGGACATGGGTGGGCTTCCCGGCGTTCCCATCGGCTGCTTCTTCAACAACGTCTATCTCATGGAGCTCGACCGCGAGATGGAGAGGCGCAGCGTGCTGTATTCGCGCTACGCGGACGACATCGCCGTCTTCACGAGGACGCGTGAGGAGGCCGAGGAGGCCGGTGCCGTGATGGACAAGATCATCGACGGCCTGGGCATCTCGCTCAACACGGACAAGACCCAGCTCATCGAGCCTGGTGGCGACATTGAGCTTTTGGGAATCCAGATTCGCAACGGCAACCTGGACGTTGCCGACAACACGCTCGCCAAGGCAAAGACAAAGCTCACGCACTATGCCAACAAGCTCATTCGCTACGAGCGCTTCCGCGGCATGCCGTGTGATGATGCCGCACGGGCCATGGCGCGCAAAATCGACCGCTACTTCTTTGGCTCGGACGAGAGCCTCCACCAGCTGTGCTGGCGCGACTTCTTCTTTGGGGTGATCACGCGGCCCGACAGCCTCCACGAGATCGACCTGCTCTGCCAGGACCTCATTCGGCGCGTGGCAACGGGCAAGCGAGGCGACTCGCGCTACCGCTGCCGCTACAAGGACATCAGGGCGTACGGATACCGCCCGCTCGTCCACGACTACTACCGCTACATCGAGGAACGCCACAAGAGGTGGAAGAGCGCCTAGCTCCTTATCATCCTGACCGATACGAAGGGGTGGGACCCTTCCGTATCGCTATGCATAGCGATACGGAAGGGTCCCACCCCTTCGTATCGGTCAGGATGATAAGGAGCTAGGCGCTCTTCCACCTCTTGTGGCGTTCCTCGATGTAGCGGTAGTAGTCGTGGACGAGCGGGCGGTATCCGTACGCCCTGATGTCCTTGTAGCGGCAGCGGTAGCGCGAGTCGCCTCGCTTGCCCGTTGCCACGCGCCGAATGAGGTCCTGGCAGAGCAGGTCGATCTCGTGGAGGCTGTCGGGCCGCGTGATCACCCCAAAGAAGAAGTCGCGCCAGCACAGCTGGTGGAGGCTCTCGTCCGAGCCAAAGAAGTAGCGGTCGATTTTGCGCGCCATGGCCCGTGCGGCATCATCACACGGCATGCCGCGGAAGCGCTCGTAGCGAATGAGCTTGTTGGCATAGTGCGTGAGCTTTGTCTTTGCCTTGGCGAGCGTGTTGTCGGCAACGTCCAGGTTGCCGTTGCGAATCTGGATTCCCAAAAGCTCAATGTCGCCACCAGGCTCGATGAGCTGGGTCTTGTCCGTGTTGAGCGAGATGCCCAGGCCGTCGATGATCTTGTCCATCACGGCACCGGCCTCCTCGGCCTCCTCACGCGTCCTCGTGAAGACGGCGATGTCGTCCGCGTAGCGCGAATACAGCACGCTGCGCCTCTCCATCTCGCGGTCGAGCTCCATGAGATAGACGTTGTTGAAGAAGCAGCCGATGGGAACGCCGGGAAGCCCACCCATGTCCCCCTTGACCACCTTGCCGTTGCGCAGGTATTCGCCCCTAAAGAGCAGGTACTCAAGGAAGGCGAGAAGCTTGGGGTCGCGCGGCCCCACGATCTCTTCGATCATGGGAGCAAGCTTCTCGGGCCTGATCGAATGGCCGTAATCGTGCACGTCCGCCTTGAGCGTGTAGAGGTCGCGCACGTAGTTCATGCTGGCAACGCGCGAAAAGAGGGTCGCCACGCTCTTGTTCTTGCGGAAGGAATACAGCTGGGGAGAGAAGATCGGGTCGTACTCCTGCATGCCCCACACGATGTACATCAGAAGGTTGTTCTGACGACGAGGGTAGACAAAGAGGATGCGGCGCCTGTCGGAATGGGACTTGCGCAGCATCACCTGGCGCGGCAGGGGAAAGTCAAACTTTCCGGCAGCGAGGTCCTGGAGGTCATGCGTGCATTCGTCGCTGTTGATGTAGGAGACCATCTCCTCGAGCTCCCGGGGGCTCATCTTGCGAGACTTGTGCTCCAGGAACTGCTCCTTCATGTCGGGAAGGCAGAGGCGCTCAAGAATCGAGGGCATGGTGCCGCCGGGCTCGTTGTCGACACGCTCGTCTGTCATGTTTTGGCATCCTTTCGCCCTGCCTGCCCCAACAAGGGCTACGGACATAAAAGAGACACTTCCCCCTACGAACACCTAGTACCCGTCTTGGAGAGGAAGTGTCTCGTCAGCCGTCACATTGTCGGCAGCTTGTTAGTAGAGCTTGGCCCCCGCAGGGATGGCGTCATCGACCATCAGGAGGTTGAGCGCCTCCTTGCCGTCCTCGGTGTGGAGCGCCGAGAGCAACATGCCGCAGCTCTCGATGCCCATCATCGAGCGCGGGGGAAGGTTGGTGATGGCCACCAGGCTCTTACCCACGAGCTGCTCGGGCTGGTAGTACTCCTTGATGCCCGAAAGGATGATGCGGTCGGTGCCCGTGCCGTCATCCAGCACGAACTTCAGCAGCTTCTTGCTCTTGGGAACCTCGGTGCACTCCTTGACCTTCACCACGCGGAAGTCGGACTTGCTGAACGTGCCGAAGTCCACCGTGTCGACAAAGAGCGGCTCGATGTAGATGCCCTCCTGCGGGATGGCGGGGGCCTCCGCGGCGGCCTCCTCCTCTTTGGGCTCCGCGGGCTGCGCGTAGATGTCGCCTACTGGGGCGATGGCCTTCATGGCCTCGAGCACGTTCGCAAAGAGCTCGTCCAGCTCCATGCCGAGCATCTCGGCGCCCTGGCGGATGATGTCGCGGTCGCAACCGGCGGCGAAGCTCTTGGTCTTGAACTTCTTCTTGAGCGACTTGACCTCCATGTCGGTCACGCTCTTGGACGGGCGCATCTTGGCCACGGCCTGGATGAGACCGGAGAGCTCGTCGGTGGCGTAGAGCCACTTCTCCATGATGTGCTCGGGCTTGGGCAGCTCGTCGTTGTGCTCGCAGTTGTGCGTCTGGATGGCATGCGCCAGCGCAGGGTTGGCTCCGGCCTCCTCAAGCAGCTCGGCCGTCTTGACGGTGTGCTGGACGGCGTCCTGCCACTTCTCCCAGTCAAGGTCATGCAGCAGGCCGACCTGCCCCCAGAACTCGACGTTCTCGGGGTCCTCGCGCTCGGCGTAGTAGCGCATGAGGCCTTCGAGGGTCTCGCCGTGGGCCACGTGGAACGGGTCCTCGTTGTACTTCTTGAGCAGGTCAAGCGCCTGGTCGCGCGTGAGGCCGCTCTCCAGGCGACCGTCGGCCGGCTTTGCGGCCGCGCGCTTCTCGGGGCGCATGTGCGGGAAGAGCAGCACGTCACGGATGGACGCCTCGTCACAGAACAGCATGATCATGCGGTCGATGCCATAGCCGATGCCGCCCGCGGGAGGCATGCCGTACTCGAGCGCGCGCACGAAGTCGGCGTCGTACTCCATGGCCTCCTCGTCGCCCGCGGCCTTTGCGGCCACCTGGGCGGCAAAGCGCTCCTCCTGGTCGACGGGGTCGTTGAGCTCGGAATATGCGTTGGCGTACTCATGGCCGGCGATGATGATCTCGAAGCGGTCGGTCAGGCGCGGGTCGTCGTCCTTGCGCTTGGTGAGCGGGCTGACCTCGACGGGGTAGTCGCACACGAAGGTGGGGTTGACGATGCTCTTCTCGCCCAGCTCGTCGTAGAGCTCGAAGACGAGCTTGCCGGCACCCCACTCCTCGGCCCACTCGATGCCGTTGGCGGTGCAGAGCTCGCGCAGGCGCTCGATGGGGGTGTCCAGGTCGATCTGCTCGCCCACGCACTCGCTCGCGATCTCGGCCACGGTGGCTGAGCGCCACGGGCTGGAAAGGTCGATCTGGGCGCCCTGGTACTCGATGACGTTGCCCTTGCCCACGGCGGCTGCGCACGACTGGAAGAGCTTCTCGCTCAGCTCCTTCATGCCGTCGAGGTCGGAGTAGGCGCAGTAGGCCTCCATGGAGGTGAACTCGGGGTTGTGCGTCAGGTCCATGCCCTCGTTGCGGAACTGGCGGCCGATCTCAAAGACGCGGTCCATGCCGCCCACCACGCAGCGCTTGAGGTGCAGCTCGGTGGCGATGCGCAGGTAGCAGTCCTGGTCAAGCACGTTGAAGTGGGTGATGAAGGGCTTGGCGTTGGCACCGCCGAGCGTCTCCTGCAGGATGGGCGTCTCGACCTCGAGATAGCCCTGGTCCTCCATGAAGTGGCGGATGGAGCTGATGATGCGCGAGCGATTGACAAACGTCTGCTTGACCTCGGGGTTCATGATGAGGTCGACGTAGCGCTGGCGGTAGCGGACCTCCTTGTCCGTCAGCCCGTGGAACTTCTCGGGCAGGGGACGCACCGACTTGGTGAGCAGCGTCAGGCTGGTGGGAGCGAGCGAGAGCTGGCCGCGGCGCGTGCGGATGACGGGGCCGGTGGCGCCGATGATGTCGCCCAGGTCGAGCTGGCCCAGAAGCGCCCAGTCCGCCTCGGACAGGTTGTTGATGCGGCAGAAGAGCTGCATCTGGCCCGTGCAGTCCTCGAGCACGATGAAGGCGACCTTGCCCTGGTTGCGCAGCGCGCGGATGCGGCCCGCGAGGGAGTACACGTCCTCGGTGTCCTCCCCTGCCTCGAGGTTGGCATAGCGCTCCTCGAGCTCGGCGGCATGCGCCGTGACCTCGGACTTGATGGGATACGGGTTGATGCCCGCGTCAATGAGCGACTGCCGGCGCGCGCGGCGGACGGCGCGCTCGTCAGTTGCGGTGGTGGTCTCCTGAGCCATTCCTGTGCTCCTTTGGTATTCAAAACAAGACTCGAAGGGGATACTCCCTTTTGAGTCAGCCCGTGGACTGAGTCAAAAGGGAGTATCCCCTTCGAATCACTTATCGCTGGCTGTTAGCGGGTGATGCTGGTGATGGTGTACTCGCGGACCTTGCCCGTAGGCGTGGTGAACGAGACCTTGTCCCCAACCACGTGGCCGATCATGGCCGCCCCGGCAGGGCTCTCGTTGGAGATGCGGCGCTTGAGGGAGTCGGTCTCGGTGGTGCCGACGATGGTGAAGGACGTCTTCTTGCCCTTCTTGTCCTCAAGCTCGACGGTGGTGCCGATGGAGACGGACGGCGCACCAGCCTCGGATGCGTCCACGATCCTTGCCACGGCCAGGATCTGGCGAATCTCGTTGATGCGCGAGGCGTTCTTGGCCTGCTCCTCCTTCGCGGCGTCAAACTCCGCGTTCTCGGAGAGGTCGCCGAAGCCACGCGCCTCCTTCAGGCTCTCGACGATCTCGTCGTTATGCTCGCCCTCGCGCCACTCGAGCTCTTTGACGAGCTCCTCACGGCCTTCGGGTGTCAGGACAATCTCTTTTGCAGCCATGTGGTGCAGCCCCTCTTCTATGTGGTCACATGCAGCGAGCGCCAGGGCACCCGCACGATAAACTTGCTACTCGGACAGCTTGGCGCCGCACTTGGAGCAGAACGCGGCATCGGCAGCGTTCTTGGCACCGCACTTGGAGCAGAAGACCACGTCCTCCTCGACGTTGGTCTCCGCAGCCACGGGCTCCGCCGCAACAGGCTCGGCAGCGGCCGCGACGGTCTGCTCCTCTACCTTGGCCGCAACAGACTGCTCGGCAACCTGCTTGGGCTCGTCGCCCTCCATGCCCTCGCGCACATTCTTTACCGTCTCGCCGAGGCTCTTACCAAGCTTCGGGAGGTTCTTGGGCCCAAAGATGACGAGCGCGATGATGAGGATGACGAGAAGTTCGGGAATTCCCAGACCGAGAATC
>CADBRX010000165.1 GCA_902797175.1 uncultured Coriobacteriaceae bacterium
CAACGCGGAGCGCATGCTGCGCGAGGGCTTCACGATGGACGACATGCTCGACCAGATGAACCAGATCCGCAAGATGGGCGGCCTCTCCAAGCTCGTGGGCATGATCCCCGGCGGTGACCGTGCGATGGCCCAGATGGGCGGCAACCTCGACGAGTCCCAGATCACGCGCATCGAGGCCATGATCCGCTCCATGACGCCCGAGGAGCGTCGCCAGCCCAAGAAGATCAACGGCCAGCGCCGCAAGCGCATCGCCGCGGGCTCTGGCCGCTCCGTCCAGGAGGTCAACCAGCTCCTCAAGCAGTGGAGCGAGATGAACAAGATGATGGGCAAGATGAAGGCCATGGCCAACGAAATGGGCGGCAAGGGCGGCTCGCGCAAGGCCCGTCGCCAAATGCAGTCAATGATGCGCAACATGGGCATGGGAGGCCAGGGAAGGGGCGGCTTCCCGTTCTAGTCTCTTGGGAGCCCCTCAGCTTCCCTCCGAGCTCAAACAGTCCTCAGGAGCCGTCGGATTCTGCTCGAATCCGACGGCTCCTTGCGAAACTCGCTCGGAGGGAAGCTGAGGGGCTCACCGCAACGATACCTAAGCCGCCCCTTGGCCTCACATGCCCATCAGGGTTGCTGCCTTCCGAGAAATGACTCAGAGGGGTGGGACCCTTGTGAGTCACTGGGTTACCAGTGGACGACTACGACGTCGCCGACCTGGCTCAGGTTGTAGAGCTCCTCGGCCTTGTCGTAGGGGAGGTTGACGCAGCCGTGGCTGCCGCTCGTCTGGTAGATGTCGCCGCCAAACGAGTAGCGCCAGGTGGCGTCGTGGAGTGCGACGGCGTTCCAGACAAACGGCATCCAGTAGGTGACGTGGCTCACGTACTCGGGCTTGTTGGTCTTCTCGTCGATGGGGCCCTCCAGGACGACGTCACCCTTCTCCTTGTTGGAGTTGATCTGGTAGACGCCCTGCGGGGTGTCGTGCTTCTCGGAGGTGTTGCCCGTGACGCAGTCGCTTTCCCAGATCAGGCTGCCGTTGTCGTCATAGAGGCGGACGTGCTGCTCGGTGACGTCGATGTCTATGTAGCGCTTTCCCCAGTCCTGCCCGCCGGGGTTCCAGGACGCTGCGGTCTGCAGCATGGGGACGTCGAGCTCCGCCTGGGTGCCCGACGAGATGTTTTCGGCTATCTGCTTGCCCAGGCTCTCCCCGTCGATGGTCCAGCCATATGAGCCGCCCTTGACGGTGATCGCCTTGCCGTCAGGACGGGTGAAGGAACGCTCGGAACCAACGGAGTCAAGCTTGTCGGACAGCTCCCCTTGCGCCCACTTGACGATGGCGTCGGTGTCGACGGTCGTCTTGAGGTCCTTGTCGACCTTGACCCACCCGGCAATGAGATCCGACCCGACCTCAAAGACGTCGCTGTCGCCAACCTTGAGCTTCTGGATGGCACCCAGCTGCCCGTTGACCTTCTCGACACCCTCCTTGAGCTGCGGGTCATCTGCGAGGACGGCAGGCTGCACGAGCACGTCCTCCTTCAGCTCGACGGTGGGCTCCATGGTGGTGAGCGCCTGCGAGACGAGGGGCATCACCTGCGCGACATCAATCTGGGTCCCGGCCTTCTCGGGCACGATCACGTAGGCGTGCTTGTCCTTGTCGTAGCTCGCCGTGGCATCGGTGGGCGCGGTGGCATCCTTGTTGAAGGTGGCAACGGTGTCCGTCAGCAGCTTGGAGAGCATGGTCTCGTCAAACGTGATGCGCTCCGAGGCACTGAGCGTCCGCTGCGAGGTAATCTGGAGGGGCCATGCCCAGGGGTTCACCTGGTCAAGCGCCTCCTGGACAAAGGCGTCGCCATCGTCGCTCAGCTTGACGTCGTCCGCCTTGACGGTGAGCTTGAAGCCCTGGCCGTCGATGGAGAGCTGGTATCCGTTGACGGAGTTGGAGTGCTGGTCGGAAACGTCGGCGACCTTGGCAAGCGAGACGTCCTGCCCGTTGATCGTGGTGTTGGGCATGAAGTAGTAGCGGTCAAAGCCCACCACTCCGCCCAGGTAGGTCCCTGCCACCAAAAGCGTCGTGACGCCGACGACGGGAAGGACCCAGCGGCGCTTCTTCCGGGGCTTCTCCTCCTCGGGAGGAGCCAGCGTGGTGAGGGGCTCGGGCTCTGCGACGCCGGGCGCCACCATGGTCAGGTCAGCCTCGGGGCTGTCGTCCGTCAGGCCATCGCCGTCTTCTATGGTGGGAAGGAGAGAGGCCAGCGTGGAGCCGACGGCGGCCTTCTCGGGCGCCTCCTCCTGCTCGGTCGCGTCCTTTGGCTCTTCTGCCTGCTCAGGGGAAGACGATTTGTCCGAGGGCTGAGGCTTGCCTTCTGCCGCGGTCGGTTGGACATCTTCCTCTAAGGCGTCCTCGGTCGAGGGGTTGAGTCCCCTCGGTGTCTCGTTTGCCTTGGCAAAATGTGCGCCCTTGTGCGATTTCCTGCTCACAAGCATCCCCGTCGTTCGTGTCTAGGCTGCGTTCTTCGTTGTCTGAGGGTTGAGATGCCCCTGTAAACAGTTATCGTACACCAGGTGGGGCTTGGAATGTGTCAGAGGAGGCAAACCGTGCCGACCATTCATGTTGACGACCTTTCGGACGCGCGGCTGGACGCCTTTACCCGCCTGACGGACCATCAGCTGCGGAGCGCCTTTGAGCGCGAGCACTCCCTCATGGTCGTCGAGTCTCCCTTTGCGGTGGGCGTGGCCCTCGAGGAGGGGCTGGAGCCGGTGTCGTTCCTCCTTGACGAGCGTCACGAGAAGTCCATGTCAGAGGTGCTGGCGGGCGTGGATGAGGCCGTCCCGGTCTTTCTTGCCCCGCGCCCGGTGATGTCGCAGCTCGTGGGCTTCAAGGTCACGCGCGGCGTCATGGGGGCCTTCCTGAGGCCAGAGCCGCGAGACGTGCGCGACGTCGTGAGCGGCGCTCGGCGCGTGGCCGTGCTCGAGGGGCTCGTCGACGCGACGAACGTCGGGGCGCTCTTCCGCTCCGCCGCCGCCCTGGGCGTCGATGCGGTCCTGCTTGACCCCACCTGCGCCGACCCGTACGCGCGCCGGTCAAACCGCGTGTCGATGGGAACGGTGCTCAAGGTTCCCTGGGCGACCTTTCCCGAGGAGGGAGACGCGTCCTGGCCAACGGGGGCCCTGGGCCTTCTTCGCGAGTTGGGCTTCCACATCGTCGCGATGGCGCTCGAGGATGGCGCGGTGCCCCTGGACGACGTCTCGCTTCGCGACCATGACCGCCTCGCGCTCGTCTTTGGAAGCGAGGGCTGGGGCATTTCGCGCAAGGCACGCGCCGCGTGCGACGAGGCGGTCGTCATCCCCATGGCCCATGGGGTCGACTCGCTCAACGTCGCCGCGTCCTCGGCGGTCGCCTTCTGGCAGCTCTGCCGGTAAGGGGCGTCATGAGTGCGCAGCGAGCCCTCTCCTTACGCCCGTTTAATGGAGCTGGGCAATGTCGGCATTGCGTGCGACGCAGATGGGTACCAGCTAGTCAGCGAACCAACCAATCCGACGCAGGCGCGTCGAGAGAGGCATAACCAAGATGGAAATGAATGACAAGAAGAAGCGCTGGTCGATGCTGCTGTATGTGCTCATCGCCCTGTCGATACTCATGCTCCTGCGCTCCTTTGTGTACCCCAACGTCATGGGAAGCCTCGTCGAGGAGACGAGCTACAGCGAGTTTCTTAAGGCCGTTGACGAAGGCGAGGTGACGGAGGTCGACCTGACCACCGACACGCAGGAGATCACCTACGCGACGGGAGAGGGGGAGAGCCGCAAGGTCTACAAGACCACGCAGTTCCCCAACGACGCGACGCTCGTCGAGCGCCTTGAGAACGCCAACGTCAAGTTCTCGGCACACCTTCCGGACGAGACGGCGTCTCTGCTCGTCTACCTGCTCATCAACCTCCTCCCGCTCGCCATCTTTTTGGGAGGCGGCTACCTGCTCAACAGGCAGCTCCGCAAGCAGATGGGCGAGGACAACAACATGTCGTTTGGCGGCGGCTTTGGCTTTGGCGGCGGACTGGGAAGGTCGGGCGCCAAGGAGGTCAAGGGAGAGGAGACCGGCAAGTCGTTTAGGGACGTTGCCGGCCAGGACGAGGCCAAGGAGTCGCTGCAGGAGATCGTGGGCTTCCTCAAGAATCCCGAGCGCTATGCCGCCATCGGCGCCAAGCTGCCGCACGGCGCGCTGCTCGTCGGCCCTCCGGGAACGGGCAAGACGCTGCTCGCCAAGGCGGTCGCCGGCGAGGCCAACGTCCCGTTCTTCTCCATAAGCGGCTCTGAGTTCGTCGAGATGTTCGTCGGCCGTGGCGCCGCGAAGGTCCGCGACCTCTTCAGGCAGGCCAACGAGAAGGCGCCCTGCATCGTGTTCATCGACGAGATCGACGCCGTGGGCAAGCGCCGCGACAGCGGCCTCACCTCAAACGACGAGCGCGAGCAGACGCTCAACCAGCTGCTGGCCGAGATGGACGGCTTCGACAACCACAAGGGCATCGTGGTCTTTGCGGCCACGAACCGTCCCGAGAGCCTCGACCCCGCCCTCACGCGTCCTGGCCGCTTTGACCGCCGCATCCCCGTCGAGCTGCCCGACCTCGCGGGACGTGAGGCCATCCTCAAGCTTCACGCCAACGACGTGCGCATGGAGCCGGGCATCGACTTTGGCGTGATCGCGCGCCAGACCCCGGGCGCCTCGGGTGCGGACCTTGCCAACATGATCAACGAGGCCGCGCTGAGGGCCGTGCGCATGGGTCGCGCGCGCGTCACGCAAAACGACATCCTCGAGTCGGTGGACGTCGTCATCGCGGGCGAGAAGAAGAAGTCCACCGTCCTTTCCGAGCACGAGAAGGAGGTCGTCTCCTACCACGAGACGGGCCACGCCATCGTGGCGGCCGTGCAGGACGGCAAGGCGCCCGTGTCCAAGATCACCATCGTGCCGCGCACCTCGGGCGCGCTGGGCTTCACCATGCAGGCGGAGGAGGACGAGCACTACCTCACCACGCGCGAGGAGTACAAGCAGAAGATCGCAGTGCTCTGCGGCGGCCGTGCGGCTGAGGAGCTCATCTTCGGCCAGATGACGAGCGGTGCCGCCAACGACATCGAGCGCGCCACCCGCATCGCGCGGGCCATGGTCACGCAGCTCGGCATGTCCGACCGCTTTGGCATGATGGCGCTCGGCCAGGCGCGCAACCAGTACCTGGGCGGGGACGCGACGCTCACCTGCTCCGAGGGCACGGCCCAGGAGGTGGATGCCGAGGTGCAGCGCCTCGTGGAGGAAGGCCATCAGACCGCCCTCGAGACCCTGCGCAAGAACCGCTTCAAGCTGCACGAGATCGCGCACTACCTGCAGAAGAAGGAGACCATCACGGGCGAGGAGTTCATGCGCATCCTGACGCGCGACGACGGCTTCGCCCCCAAGATGCCCCAGGAGTAGGGGAGGGGCCAGGCGACTGGCCTTATGAGCGCTCCCATGCAAAGCGGGCTGCCCACCACCATGGTGGGCAGCCCGCATCCTTTTGGTTTGCGCGGAGCATGCCAGATCTTACGCTGGCTCCTACTTGTCCCGTATGACCGTGTCGTGGAAGCGGAAGAACGCCGGGTGGTAGTGAGACTCGGCGTATTCGAAGAGCACGGCGCCGCTGTCGTAGGTGCTGTGCGACACCTTGGCGACGTAGGTGCAGTCGGCGATGTCGAGCCACTGCCGGTCGGTCTCGCTTGCCTTCTCCATCGAGATGGTGCGCTTGCTCGTGACGATGCGAAGCCCCAGGACGTTCTCCATGTAGGAGTAGACCGACTGCTCCGCCTGCTCCACGGTGATGCCCTTGACGGAGGAGGACAGGTAGTAGCTGTTGTCCCAGATGAGCGGGCGGTCGTTGAGATAGCGGATGCGCTCGACGTGGAGGATCTCCGTTCCGACGGCAAACCCGGTGACTGCCGAGAGCTGCTCGTCGGCGACGAGCTCCTCGAAGCACTTGACCTCGGTGCGGGCGGTCATGCCGTTTCTGACGGCGCTTTCTGCAAAGGTCTCGATCCCGCCAAGCGCAAAGCCCTCGTCATCATGGTTGGGCAGCCAGATGACGCGGACGCCCTTTCCGTGGATGGGAAGGCAGTATCCCTGTCCCGAAAGCAGCGCGATGGCCTTCCGCACCGTGTTGTGCGCGCACTGGTAGCGCTCTACGAGCTTCGATTGGGATGGGAGCAGTTCGCCGTATGCGTACGTGCTGTTCTCTATGTCGCGCTTCAGGTCTCTATAGATTCGGTCGTAAGCCGAACGTACCATGGTGATGCCTCCCGTAATTGCTATTACGTTTAGCACTTTAGCAATCTGTAGACGCCGTGGGTTCGTAAATGTTTGTTTGTAACAACATTTTTTCTGTAGGCAGGCCTGCGGGCAGCCTTCAAGACATACGAGACCCCCCTCGGAGCCTTCCGTGGGCCTCAACGCGAAAATGTCGGCCGGCTTCGGGCGTTGGCGCGAAGCGAACCGTAAGGACATAAAGAAAGTCGCAAGAGTGTTTTCCATTCACGGAGCAAATGGCGCCGTTCGCATGCTATTATGTTGCACCGTGCTATGAAGGGGACGCGTCCTACGGACAGCCTTGGTCAACAGAGAGTGGGGGAGCTGAGAGCCCACGTCCGAGGTCCGCAGGGTATCACCCCAGAGCTGCGGCCCAAACGGGAGCCAACCTCCTCAGTAGACGTCGCCGGGATGGTCGCCGACACAGGCCAGCCGAGTACTGCGGTTTCCGCACGCTGGGTGACAAGAGCAGCTTACGTCGCAGGGAGCGACTTTAAGGCGCCTGGTCCCAGCATGGGGACGGGCGCCTCTTTTGTGGGCGTCCAAAAGAGAAAGGGATGCAAGGTGGCAAACGAGTACAAGTCCAGCATGAACCTGCCGAGCACCGGCTTCGCCATGCGCGCAAACCTCGCGC
>CADBRX010000166.1 GCA_902797175.1 uncultured Coriobacteriaceae bacterium
GTGGGCGCTACAAGATTTGAACTTGTGACCTCTTCCGTGTCAGGGAAGCGCTCTCCCCCTGAGCTAAGCGCCCTTAGTTTGGGGTGCTGCGTTCGCAGCAAAGGCAACTATACGCGAACTCGCCCCGCGATGCAACCGACAATTGTGAAATCTCTCAGAAAGGGTTTTCGAGCGAGGTTCCAAGCCAGGTCCGGACCAGTCCGCACGCCCAACGCCTAGCCGCGCGAGGAGAACGTGCGGTCCAGCCAGCGCAACGCAGCCTCTGCCCCGTCAAAGAACTTGCCCAGCAGCCACCAACAAAGACGTGCCAGCCACACGACCATGAGCAGCACCAAATACTTGATGGCCCACCAGCAGAACGCAAACATCAGCCAAAACGGCGCAAGCAAAATGAGCACGGGCATCGCCTTGCACATGACCCAAAAAGTCCATGTACATCAGCCACAGGTCTCCCGGCTGGTAGCCGTCCCGCCTGTCCCTACGTCGTGCACCCATGAGGCCTCCCCCATCGCTGTTACAAAGATTCTACGCGCCCCGCACGACAATAATTCGCGCGACCCCCCGAATCCGAAGATCGAAAAGTGATGCGTCTGAGACACCACCAAAAAGCCAACGTATTATTTGGGTAAGAACAAGACACCGGCAACATGGCGCCGGTCGCCTCTGAAGGGAGCACACCATGTCCTATCGTCAGAACCGCAACCTGGCAACATCCAAGAGCGCCCTCGTGGCCGCACTTGTCCTTGCGCTGTCGGCGACACCGCTCGTCGCCTGCGGCAGCAAACCGTCCACCGATAATGGCGGCGCGGGCTCGTCCGCCCCTACAACCGCATCCGCAGCCGTTGACACCTCCAGCTGGAAGACCCTCAGCGACGCCCTTGCCGTTCAGACCGAGTCCATGGCTTCGAGCTGGGATTCCAAGCACTATGTGACCGTCTTCAAGGCCGGGGATTCCTACGTGCGCGTGGTCGTTGAGCTCACCGACGAGGAGAGCAAGAAGATGGAGGCCGTCGACTGGAGCCAGGACAACGTGGGCGACCAGATCGCGAAGGCCGCTGGCTCGGCCAAGATCGTGACCGCCGAGGACATCACGGCGGAGATTCTCGACCAGAATGCGCTGAACAACCTCGTCGGCAAGACCGGCAAGGACCTCATCGCCGACGGCTGGGTGTTCGAGAGCTACTTCATGTATGGCGGAGAGCACACCGGCGCCACCATGAGCAAGGGCAACTTTGGGTACAACATCACGTTTGACGTCACCACGCCCGAATCTGCCACCGAAGACGGCGGCGCAAGCATCATGGACGCCACCGTCATAGAGGCCGGCTTCTCGGGCGCCTCGAATGCGGCCACGGACATCTCTCAGATTTCGTAGCCTCGACTTGCGCAGCGAGGCTTTCGGGTGGCTGGTTACGAGGCATGCGGGAACGCCATCTGGCTTCGTGACAATCTCTGAGGCTCTCGGGAACGCAAATACGCTTTGTGACACTCTGGGCGAGCAAACAGCTCGCCCAGAGGCTTTTTTTGAGATGTCGGCAGCCGCCTGCAGCGTCACAAAGAGGGATACTGTTCTCGCACCAGAAGACAAACGCGCACGGTTCAGTCCACAAGGAGAACGCCATGCTTATAAGGTGGGAAGACGGGTTTGAGATCAGCGTCACCGTCCGAGGGGACGAGGTGACCATAGCCGCCAACAGGGAAGGCCTGCTTTCCCTTGCGAACACCCTCACGGACCTGGCTGGAGAGGCACCCGGCTCCCACGTGCACCTTGATGATGCGAACTCGCTCGAAGGCGGTTCGTGCGAGCTTGTCATCGAACGGCTGGCATAGCAAATTTTGCGCGCCCCATGGTTGTCTCGTTTTAAATAATCGCAGGTAGAGCACCTGCTTCGGCTTTTGCTCCTTGCAAAATGTACGTTATTGGGCGCCTGTGAGATGTATGCCATCAACTGAGCCACCGCATCCTTGCCCACATTCAGCTGGCAGCATAAGACGGCCCTTCTCGTTGATAGTAACCTCTGAGCCACGGTCGAGCCCATCGGCATTGGAGGTAAACATGGGACTTGTGTACAGGACAAACTCATGGAGCGGCTACGGAAAGGGCGACTCCAGCCACTACGAGTATTTTGACGACGGAGAGACGGTAACGAAGGTCAAGGTCCACGAGTTCAAGTTCTTCGACGGACACGAGAACAGCCGGGAGCGCGACGAGAAGGAAGTGGCCTCCTGGTCGCACGACGATCCCGACATGCCCGATTGGCTGAGGGAAAAGCTCGACGACTAGTGAGCCTGATACGAAAGGGTCCCACCCTTTTGCATCGCTCGGTCCTCGAAACATTGAGGCGTCACCTATGACAAGCGGGCCGTTTGAGACAGTTGGAGGTCCAAAACAACCCCATACTGACTCAAACGGCCCACCATACGTGAGAGCTACGACGCACTTGACACATGCGCGGCACGCTCGGCGAGGAACCAGTTCATGAACTCCTGCGTGCACGAGGTTTTGCGCTTGACGGCATAGTCCTCGTAGCCGTACGTGGCGTCGTAGTGGCCCGACTCCACGTCGTACACCATCCTCAGCTCGTGCGGAGCCGCGTGCCCGTACTCCTCGCACACCGCCAGGAGCCTGTCCACGTCATCACGCCCGACCTGCATGAACTCGTCAACGTCCACGTCCGTGGGAATCTCCCCCGCAGACTTGATCGCGCCCCCGACCAAATAGAACGCATTGAACATCCTCACCTGCGGGCTCTGGTACACATACGCGTAGACCTTCTCGACCGAGCCGGCAAACTCCAGGCAGAGCGAGATGTAGTCTGACTGGATGTCCATGAAGGCATCCTCAAAGCCCTCTTTCATAGGTCCTCCTCAGTCGGCAGCGCATGCACCAACGGTAGCACGAACGATACAGAAGGGGCACGCCTTCGGTAAAGTGACGCGTATGCCAAGGGCGACAGTGCGCCTTTGGTATCCCCCGGAGACAAACAACGGAAATAGCGATATAAACATAAAGTGAGAGTTTCCCTCACGCTAACAGGAGGAGACAGATATGGACATCAAGGACCTTACACCAGAACAGAAGCAGAAGGCTGCGGCCTGCAAGACGCCCGAGGAGCTTCTCGCACTTGCAAAGGCTGAGGGCATGGAGCTAGCCGACGCAGACCTGGAGGCCGTCTCGGGCGGCTGGGAATGGCCCTGTGACGACGTCCCCGGATGCGGCAGCTATACTGGCGAGTAACGATCGCGACGTAGTGGACACAACCGTGGCGCAGCTCATGAAGAAGAACCCGAAGTGCGCCACCTGCGAGCACCTGCAGCAATGCTGTGGCGGGTGCATGGTTGAGGACATCACCGACGACGGCGACTACCTGGTGCCCGATCAGAAGACCTGCTTCTTCCACAAGCACGTCGGCGAGGCCGCCGTGCGCGAGGTCGCCGACGCCGCCGTGCGCGAGGTGCGGGACGAAGGGACGTCGCTTTAGGCGACGGTTCCATGGAATAAAGATCCCGAGGCGCCCACGCTGACGCTTGATTGGCCTGGGCGCCCGTTTGTGCCACGTTTCCAAATCATGGGCACGCTAGGAGGCCCTTTGGCTCGGGCTATGACAACAGCACTGAGAAAAGGCAGGTCAGGAAGTCATTTCAAGACTCACGTCATTCAAAAGGATTCCCGCGACGCGGCCGTCTGCGTAGCCACACAAGGCGCCGGGAGCTTCCTTTCTCGCAGACACGCCCTTAAGGGACGCACCCGACCCGCCCGATGGGAAATGGTAGCACACACCGTCGAACGAGCAGAAGGGGCATACCGTCGGGCGGCACCAATTCGGAACACATCACGCCATCGTCACACATGAAGACGGCGGCACCCACAGATGCGTAGGTGGACACGACTTCTTCCAGCCACTGGCAGACGGCCATATGCAGATGATCGCCATCATGAAGCGCATGCAGGGGAACTGCGCAACCTACGAGGACTACGTCCGCATCGGCATCCCGGCTGAGAAGCTCCAGGCGAAGGGCTATGGCCCGGGACAGATCGTGCCCACGGACGTCATGCGCAACCTATAGCCACCACGAGGCAGGGCCGCCCATTGCGGATTGCGGCCTTGCAAAAACCCGATTGAGTGACGTTAATCCAGCACGGGGCCCTACTTGGCCTTGTGCTGGATTTCTTTGAGGTCCTTCTCGGCCTCCTCGTAGGTGCCTCGCCAGTCCGGGCTCATGGGCAGGAACTTGTCCGGATCAAAGTCGTCTTCTGAAAGAATCTGCAGCTCAAGGGTCAGAGCATTTGCAAAAACCGCCCAACGTGCCATTTCATGCTTCCTTTGCAGGTTTGGTTGTAACGAGGTTCGAGTACCTTGTTTCATGAACGCCCGGTTCTTTTTTTGGCCCATCTATTCTAGTCATTTGTGGGAGCAAGGGCTTCATTTTCGACAAGTTGCACAAGCTCTCGCACGCAGCCGGCTCGCACGGGCAATCGGAGTAGAATGGCAAAAGCGCATCCACCGCGCCTAACGGGAAGGGACAAGCCATGGTCGTGCTGTTCGAGGGAATCGTGATGTGCTTTGTGCTGCTCATCGTCTGCGTGGTGGGCATCGCAAACGACGGCCCCGTAGGACTTGTGACCTTCTACGAGAAGGACGTGCAGCAGCGCGTGGTCGAGCTTGGATTGGTGAGCGAGGAGCAGATCCGCAGGCAGAACCTTGTCGCGGGCGCTGCCGTGCTCCTCCCCATGCTGGTGCTCATACCGCTCATGGTCTTTGGGGTCAACGGCGTGCATGGCTTCTGGAAGGGCTTTGGGCAGATGACCGCCATCTCGCTCATTGCGGGACTGTTTGACCGACTCTTCATCGACTGGTGGTGGGTCGGCCACACCAAGGCTTGGATCATCCCGGGCACCGAGGACCTCAGGCCCTACATCCACGGTCGGACGCTCGTATTCAAGTGGGTCGGCACGCTGGTCGCCTTTCCCGCCTTCTTCGCGGTGCTCTCCTGGCTGATCGTCTCCCTGTTCTCGATGTAGCGGCCCCTCGGCGCCTCCCACAAGACCGAGCACGCGCGCGACGAACTGCGATAAGGCAACCAAAAATGGGTACACCCTCTTTGACGAGATCGAAGAACCTTTCAAGGAGGCAACATGGACAAGGCAAAGAAGATCGCCATCGGCGTGGTCATCGCGCTGGTGCTGGCTTTGGTGGGCGTGGTGGTCGTCACGACGCAGGTGCCTGGCTGCACAAGCGTCATCTCCGAGCTGCGCGGCGACCTCGTGGGCAACGCCTTTGTCATCACGACATACGACAACTACGGACAGCAGACCATGCAGACGAGCGGCCGGCGTGTCAACGTGAGCGGCAACAAGGTCAAGACCTCGGGATACACCGAGACGGGCATCGCCTTTGAGTCGTGGGAGCTCTCGAGCGTGATCACCATCACCATCGACGGCAAGGAGCTGGAGACCTGCGGCGACACCTGCATCTTTGCCGAAAAGGGCCTGGAGCCCGACCTGGACTTCTCCACACCGGAGTTCATCGAGAGCCACGGCGGATCGCCGCTCACCATCACGTCGCTCTCCTACCAGCTCAACCAGTACAAGAACTACTTTGGCAAGCGCCGCGTGGTGGTCATCAAGAGCCAGACCGGCCAGCCCATCGTGGCGTATTCTGGCAACAACGTGTACTGGGAGGTCCAGACCGACCTGCCCAAGACCACCAAGCTCATGGTGGACGGCAAGGCGCTCTACGTGCACCGCGCCAATTTCCAGATCATCGACAGGAACCTGCTGAGCTAGCGGCGCAAAGGACAAGCGGCACAAACGAAATGCGCCCCTTCGTGAGGTAGTGCACGAAGGGGCGCATCCTTTTTGCGAGGCGGGCTAGTTGCCTGCGCTCGATGCCTGCTCCGAGAAGAAGCCGATGATGGCGACCCCCGCAAAGTAGACGGCCGCACAGCAGGCCGCAAACGAGATGGCATACCAGATGTAGGTCCACATGAACGAGCGCAGCGTGAGCTTGGCGCCGTCGGGGTTCTTGTAGCGCCTCCACAGCACGAGCGCGGCGTTGGCGGTCCCCAGGGTGCCCGCGACCATGGCAGCAATGATGAAGGGGAAGGCGGGGCTGGTCACCACCAGCGCCGCAGCCTCAAACGTGAGGTAGAAGACCGCCACCACCAGGAATATGGGCCACGCAAAGAGCAGCGTGAGCATGACGATGGAAAAGCCGGCCATGACGTGCCTCCTGTTTGACTTTCGCCGGGGGATCCCCCTTTGGAAGTCAGTATAGCGCGGGAGTGGCCTTTGCGATAATCCCGCCACCCAGGCAGACCTCGCCGTCGTAGATGACGGCGCTCTGTCCAGGAGCCACCGTGCGCACCTTCTCGGGATAGGTGAGCGTGCAGGAACCATCTTCCCCTGGCCTGAGCGCGACCTCGCGAAGCTGCCCTGTGTGACGCGTCCGCACGAGGTAGGTTCCCGCCACAGGGAGCTCGCCACAGATCCAACGGCAGTCCTCGAGCGCCTGGCTGTCCGTCCAGAGCGCGGGACAGTGGGGGTCAGCCGTCACATACACGACATTTGCCTGCACGTCCGTCGACACCACATAGCGCGCGGGACCACCTCCCAGGTCAAGCCCGCGGCGCTGACCCACGGTAAAGAGGAAGGCGCCGTCGTGGTGGCCGAGCACCACGCCCGTCTCCCATTCCACCACATCCCCCGCCCGCCGCTCCAGCGTGTCGAGCAGAAACGTGCGAAGCCCCACGGGGCCGATGAAGCAGATGCCGTCGGAGTCAGGCTTGTTCTCTATGCCCAGGCCGCGCTCGGCGCACATGCGCCGCACCTCTGCCTTGCTGGGAATGTCGCCCACGGGAAAGAGCGCTCGGTTGAGCACCTCCCCTCCCACGCGCCACAAGAAGTAGGTCTGGTCCTTGTGGGCATCCGCCGAACGCAAGAGGCGCGCCGGGGCACCGCCGGCTCCATGCTCCACGCGGGCATAGTGCCCCGTGGCGATGAGGTCCGCGCCATCGGCAAAAGCACGCTCCGCAAAGGTGCCGAACTTCACCGTCTGGTTGCACATCACGTCAGGGTTGGGCGTGTAGCCGCGGGCATAGGAGTCGACGAGGTAGTCGACGACGGTCGCCTTGTACTCCGCCTCGCAGTCCCAAACGGCCAGGTCGATGCCGAGCGTGACGGCCACGCGCTCGGCGTCCGCCAGCTCCTCGGCCCAGGGGCATTTGAAGCCGGGCAGGTCACGAGACCAGTTGCGCATGTAGATGCCGCGCACGTCATAGCCCTGCTCAAGCAGAAGGGCCGCAGCCAGCGCGGAGTCCACGCCACCACTCATGCCCAGATACACCAGCTCGCTCATGCGCGCTCCCCCGTCCGTGCGTCGAGCCCCACGCGTGCGCACTCCTCGCGCACCGCAGACGCGATGGCCTGCGCCGCATAGGCGACGTCATCGTCGGTCGTGGGCCTGCCCAACGTGATGCGCAGGCTTCCCGCGGCGGTCCGCGCGTCCAGGCCTAGGGCGGATAGCACGTGGCTCACCTGCATGCGGCTGGCCGCACAGGCGCTGCCCGTCCCCACCGACACGCCGCTTCGCTCCAGAAGGACCACGAGACGCCGTGCCTCCAGGCCCGGGAACGATACGCTCAGAAGCCCTGAGAGGCGCTGTGAGGCGCTCCGAGGCCCCGAGACGACCATCCAGGGGAAGGCGTCGGTCAGAGAGCGCTGAAGGCGGTCGCGCAGGCTCGCGAGGCGGCGCGCCTCGGTCGTGCGGAGGTCGCACGCCAGCTGGAATGCCCGCGCGAAGGCGATGGCGCCGGCAAGGTTTTCCGTACCGGAGCGCACGCCCGACTCCTGGCCGCCGCCGCGCACCAGCGGACGCAGCCGCACGCCATCCGCAGCCCAGAGCAGGCCCATTTGCTTGGGGCCATACACCTTTGCGGCAGAGAGGGTCACCAAGTCCGCACGCAGTGCGCTCACGTTGACGGAGAGGGTGGCCGCGGCCTGCGAGGCATCCGTGTGCAGGTAGAGCGGACGTGTCTCCCCCGCCTCCAGGCGGCGCTGGCGCTCAAGGGCCACCACGTCGGCAATCTTCCTGATGGGCTGCACCGTGCCGATCTCGCCGTTTGCGAGCTCCACCGAGACGAGACCGACCTCGGGCGTGAGGGCATCTGCCACCACACGAGGATCCACACGCCCGTCAGGGCCCACCCCGATGGTCACGCACCCATGCGCCTCTGCGCAGGCAAGGATGGATTCGTGCTCGATGGCGTCGGTCACGACCAGCCCGTCGGCCGCCGCGATGGCCAGGTTGTTGGCCTCGGTGGCACCCGCAGTGAGCACCACGTTGCCGGGCTTGGCTCCCATGAGGTGCGCGAGGGTCGCACGGGCATCCTCGAGAGCCGCGCGGGCTTCGCGGGCGCGGGCGTACGGGGCCGAGGGGTTCTCGAAGCGCTCGGAGAGGTACGGAAGCATGGCATCCACGGCCTCGGGAGCCATGGGCGTCGCCGCCGCAAAGTCCAGAAAGACCTCGCGGGTGGCGGAGGTGTGCGGTGCGGATTGGGGCATGTCGTTCCAAACGTCAGATGTCATACCTCTCTAGCATACCCCCGATGTTGAGGGCACGGCAGCGAGGATGCGGAGACGGCTTGTTGGGGCAGCTTCTGTTGGAGCCTCTCGCGCGTCCCAAGCCGGCGGCGGTCGGGTCGCTTGGGACAAGAACCGGGGTTTTGCATAGTGCGGAAGTTAACGTGCAGACACCATGCGTTATTTTAGCCACATTTAGCCAATGGTCGTTGCGAAAATGATACGAGGTCAACGGACGCTATGCCGTTGACCTCGTCTTTTGTATGGAGGCGACGTCCAGATTCGAACTGGAGATAAAGGCTTTGCAGGCCGCTGGACGCACTCTGGTGGTCGTTGGATATGGCTGTCTACCAGCGCAAACGTGGACGTCCAGATTCACAACAAGCGGCGTTTTGTCCCCGTTTATCCCCTTCTCTCCCCGTCCGTGGGATACGTTGGGTTATCAAAAACTGTCATATCGCCATGAGGTTGCGCCCGGCTTTGAGCGCGGCCTGCGCCGTCCTGGTCTCGTCCATCCTGCGATAGTGGTCGTATGACACCTCCCGCGAGTGGCCGTGCATGAGCGAGTTGTCGGAATCGGTGAGGTACCCAGCCATCATGCATTCGTGGGCGTGGCGCATCGTGCGCAGCTCGACGCGCGGCAGGATGTCCTCGCCCGTCTCGGGGTCGCGCATGCGCCCGCGGTAGTACTTGCCGTTTCCGCCCTTGCGCCTGAGCGGCTCGCCCCAGAGCAGCGCCCATGCGTAGGGCACGCGAGTGATGGAAAGCGGGCACAACTGCTCGTCAGGCGCATGGTCTGCCGCCATCTCGCGCAGCCGAGAGCTGAATGGCTCGCCGATCGTGACCACGCGACGCCCGCGGGCAGTCTTGACGTCCTTGCGGCCGTCATCAACCGTATAGGCGTCGTCGATGGGCACGGAGCACAGGCACTCTTCGCGCGATGTGGTCGCATCGTCCAAGAGATGGATGGACGTCACCGTCTCGAACCGCAGGTCGTGCCACCAGAGGGCGTAGGCTTCCTCGCGGCGCAGCCCTCCTCCAGCCATGACCAGCCAGATGGACTCGATGGGCGTGTCGCGCAGCAGCGGCATGGCACGCATGAGCTCCTCCGGCGTCCACACCCTCGCCTGCTCGGGTACGTCCCCGGGCAGGTCAATAGGACGCGGCAGGGGTTGGCTGCTCAGCAGCTCGTCATAGCTCCACGCCTCGCGTAGGATCGTGCGCAGCAGACGCACAGAGTGTTCTGCTTCGCTGCGCGGCATGTGGTACGCCCACGCCTGGACAGCGGCGTGGCGGATGTCCGCCAGGTCCCAGTCGCCGAACGCGGGCTCTATGCGCCGGCGCCATGCCGCCTCGTAGCGCCTGAGCGTTCCCCTCGCCATCTTGCGCTTGCCGGTGCGACTGTCGCGCATCTCGGTGCGTGCGAGGATCCGTGGATGGTAGATGTTGTCCCAGTAATCGCGCAGCGTGCATCCATCGCCGAGGTCGGGCACGCGACCCATGTCGGCTACGAGCTCGGAGATAGCGCGATCGGCATCGCGCTCCGTGCCATAGACGGTTCGGGACAGCCTGCGCCGTTTGCCGTCACGCCGGTACCCGTCCGATACGCGCACCACCCACTTGCCGGGCGCCACTTCCCGCTTGCTTCCCGCGCTCGAGCGGCTTGCCGTGGTATGCTTAGCCATTGGAGACCTCCAATCTCCGTTGAGGTGCGCCTACCGCCAAGAAGACCGCACCTCTCCCTTTGTGCAGCCCGTCGCGCTTACCAGGCGCGGCGGGTTGTTTTGCTATCTAGGCCCTACAGCGTCACCGACACGTGAATCGTGTCGACGGGCTCCACGGGCGAGTCGGTGTAGAGGACCAGATCAGCCTCGAGCGTCTCGAGCTCGTCAACGCCGGAGAGCGTCGTCTGCGTTGGCACGCCGAATACCATCTGCGCGGCGCCCATGTTGCCTGGGTCGATGGGCACCTCAGTGCCGCCCATCACCTGGACATTGAACTGCCCGTTGACGACGACGTTCTCGAAGTATGCGGAGACCGCCTGGTCGCTGTTGTTGGTCACCATGAAGGAAACGATGGCGTTTCCGGTGGAATCCAGCGTTCCGCGATACTCTGCGCTTGCCACGCTCCCCTCGAAGACTTGGGTGCTGGGTTCGGCCTGCTGTTCGGGCTCTGCTACAGGCGCGGGCTCCGTCGTTGCTCCTCCGTCACCACCTGCGAGCCCGACAACGACCAATCCGGCGCCGAGCCCCACCACGAGAGCGACGATAACCACGAGGATCCTCACCAGCATCGAGGGCTTTCCGTTTGCCATATCTCTCCCCTTTCCGAGCTATGCGCTCATGTCATCAATCGCAGGTTTCCTCTCCACCCCCGACGACGCGAGCGCCACCGCCATAATGGCCTCGCGTCCCTGTGGGTTCGAGTGGCGATAGAGGTTCACAAGCTGTTGCTCCTCGTCCGTGAGAGTTTGCATCGCGCTGGTCTGCGAATCGACGCCAAGCAGGTATGACATCGTGACGCCGAGCGCCGCCGAAATGGCGGCGACTTTGCTCACCTGCGGGTCTGTCTGCCCGGTCTCCCAACGTTGGATGGTCTGCTGCGTCGTGCCCACAGCGGCCGCAAGCTGCTCCTGCGACCACCCACGTGCGTTTCGCGCGTCCGCGATCCTCAACATGTCGGGCCTCCTGCCTCTTTGTTGCTCACACATTACAAGTGTATTTTCTCACACATTTGTGTTGCAAACCACACTTGTGATGTGTAATATGGTTAGTGGCAACACGCCACATGTGTAATCGCTGGAAGGAGACCTAAAAATGACCACCAAGAACCAATACCGCATCACATTCCATCGAAATGCCGAAGGTCGTATCGACCCATTCGAGATGGCATGGCTCCTGTCGAAGCATTGCATGGACGTGGTCGCTAAGAACGAGGTCCCCATGCTGTTCGTGCATTGCAGTGAGTTCGACTTGGTCACTTTCATGATCGACATGAACCGCCAGTTCGGGCCGCTCATCTTCAAGCAGGTCGATGTGTTCATTCCCAGCGATGGCTACGTGGACGCAAACCTCGTCTAGCTAACAGTGCCTCCGGCGGAGGGGCCAAACTCCGCCATCTGTGCCTCCTGGCGGGCGGGTGGACCCTCGCAATCCCGCCACCCGTCCACCAGGGCGCACAGCGCCGAGTCCCTTGAAAACTGAAAGCTCTACCGCGTCTCGTATCGCAAGACGCGGCACCGCGGCTGCAAGGCCGCGATAGACAGACATGAGAGGAGGGATGGATGAGGCATAACATGCGTGCAGAGCGAGCACGTCGCGGACTATCAATCGATGCCGCAGCCAACGAGATCGGCGTGCATCCAAACGCATTGGCAAGATGGGAGAACGGACAGGCAGAGCCGACCGCGAGCAACCTTATCGCGCTTAGCAATCTCTACAAGTGCTCTCCCGAATACCTGCTTGACATGACCGATGACCCACATGGAGTCGCTGTCGCAGGAAAAGACTAGGCAAAGAAGCAAGAAAAACCGAGCAGCCCGACCACTGCGCCATGGCACTTCGGTGCCACGCCGCGCCATGCCGACCTTAGCTGGTGGCGTGCGCGGGAGTGCGCGACCGTCGAAAGGCGGCACCCATACTCACCAGGTTCTTGGTCGGAACCCTCCTTTCGAAATCCTCTCAACTCGCCGCCTGATGGCCATGGCGTGGTGATGGGGCTGCTTGGAGAAGAGAGAGGAGGATGCAATGCCCAAGGAAGGCAACCGCGAGGCACGCCGGCACAGCAAGAAGGCAGTGGTCGAGCGGGCAAACGCGAAGGAGGAGCGTCGCGCTGCGGCTGATGCCCGCATCGCTGCGAACCCGCGCCTCGTGCGCCACAAGTTCAGGAAGGTCTAGGTGGCGCGATGGTCACCTACCGTTACCCGCCAGTCATGTCGTTCCGCGCCGCGGACGCCTATCTCGGCGTGCGCCATGGGACGGTGGCGGGAGCCGCGAGACGCGGCGAGATCAAGGTCGTGTGCTTCCCTGGCCGCAAGCAGCGACGCGTCACGAGGGAGGCGCTTGACGAGTGGGTGCGCGGCATCGCGCACAAGGAAGGGCCGTCCCTCGACGCTGGCAGGCTGGGGACGGCCCATTAGGGAGAGACGCATCAGCGTCCTCGAGAGGAGTTTATCAAATGAACGCGAGGAACATCGCCATCGGCGCCGCGTGGGCACTGGTGGCCGTCTATGGCTGGATGCCCGTGTGCTGGGTGATCGGCAAGGTCATGGGGTGGTGCTAATGGACGAACCCAACTGGCGCGAGCTCAAGGCCCGTCTCATGAAGCTGACCATGAAGCAGCTCCGTCCCATCGGCCGCAAGTGGTTCATGGGATTCCTGGGCGGCGCAAGCATCAAGGCCGAGTACGTCGGCAAGATGG
The DNA here is from genome assembly GCA_902797175.1 of uncultured Coriobacteriaceae bacterium. Classification (GTDB taxonomy): domain Bacteria; phylum Actinomycetota; class Coriobacteriia; order Coriobacteriales; family Atopobiaceae; genus UBA1367. The sequence continues at coordinate 13,001 of CADBRX010000166.1, forward strand.
TCACCAAGATGCGCCACTGGTGGCAGCTCTACGAGAGCGAGGGTGGGTATGACAGCGTGCGCAGCATCCTGGCAGACATCGAGCGCGCAGAGCGGGAGGTGGTCTAGGTGGTCGTGATCAGCTTCACCGTCCCCTTCGTCCGCGGCAAGGGCCGCGTGCGCTTCGTCCGTGCGACGGGCCGCACCTACACGCCCGACAAGACCGCCGAGGCCATGGAGCTCATCCGCATGGCCTACGCGAAGGAGGCGGGCGGCAGGACGGCGCCCAAGGGCGTGCCGGTGCGCGTCTCCATAACGACGGCGCGACCGATGCCGAAGGGCAGGCCGAAGCGCGTCACCGAGGAGCCCGACATCTACAAGCCAGACTGCGACAACATCGCCAAGCTCGTGCTCGATGCCCTCAACGGCATGGCATGGGCTGACGATACGCAGGTCAACACGCTGACCGTGCAGAAGTTCCCGCGCGACCGCGTTGAGGATGAGCAGACGCACGTGATCGTGAGCTGGGAGGTGGAAGCGTGAACTGGGAGAAGAGCAAGCCGAGCGACGTGCTCTGGGGCGCGCGCAGGGAGGTGTTGAGCGCCAAGTCGTTCCTCGAGACCATGATGGACATGTATGACCCGAACCACGAGGAGCGGGACGAGATTTACAACTACGGCCACAACTTCGAGGTCAACGGCTTCGACTTAACCCACATCGAGATGCTCTACGAGGTGAGCTGCAAGCTGGGCCGTGCGAACTCCGCGATGCTGGCGCTCGAGCGCCACCTGAGCGACATCGAGCATGAGGAGGAGAAGGATGGCGAAGCACATGCAGCCGCTCTGCCCGATAAGGAGTGACGCGCCCTGCATCGGGGCGTGCTGCGCATGGTCGCGCCACACCGTCGAGGACAACGGCATGTGGCTCTTCACCTGCGCAGTCGTGGACAACGGCATAAGGGGCGACGGACTAGCCGTCATCGACCGACGCGGCGATGACAAGCCCGACCCCATCGACCGCACATGAGCTGGCAGGCGGAGCTGGCCGAAGCCGCAAGGCAGGCAAAGGCCCGACGCGGGCGGCTCGAGCCGTGGTGGGTCATCTTCGAATCGCCCATCGACCAGCTATGGGCCACTACGCCAGAGGGCGGCGAGGGCTGGACGCTTTGTGCAATCGCACGAACGCTCTACGCCATGGGCCGCACCTTCGAAGTGGTCAGGTCAACCGACGAGAGGATGGCCCTCGTGCGCAGCAACGCGCCGCTCGAGTTTTTGGCCGTCGAGGAGTCCGACATGAAGCTCGTGATGGTGGCAGTGAGACGCTCCGGGCTTCACGGGCACTACCGCAAGTCAGGGACGGAGAAGGAATACAGGTTCTAGGAAAGGAGCAACCATGGGCAACCTGATCATGGTGCTCGGAAAGAGCGGGAGCGGCAAGTCCACGTCGCTCCGCAACTTCGCGCCCGACGAGGTGGGCGTGTTCTCAGTGGCGGGCAAGCGCCTGCCGTTCCGCAGCGAGCTGCCAGTCGTGCAGCACGCCAACTACAAGCGAATCGCCGACATCCTAGCGGCGAACAGGCGTCGCTGCTACGTCATCGACGATGCGACCTACCTGATGCAGCTCGACAACTTCGCACGGGCGAAGGAGGCGGGCTACCAGAAGTTCACCGACATGGCCGTCGCGTTCCAGCAGCTACTACAGAGGGCGAGCTGGACGGACGATGACACCAACGTCTATTTCCTTATGCACCCGGACAGCGACGAGATGGGCCGCGAGAAGCCCAAGACCATCGGGAAGATGCTGGACGAGAAGCTGTGCGTCGAGGGCCTGTTCCCCATCGTCATCGACGCGAGGGTCACGCAGGGCGATGACGGCAGGCCCCGCCACGTGTTCGTCACCGAGAACGACGGCACGAACCTCGCCAAGGCCCCGATGGGCATGCTGCCAGAGGTCATGGACAACGACCTCAAGGCCGTGGACACGGCCATCCGCGAGTACTGGGGAATGGCCCCGATAACCGACAAGGCCGCGGACGCGGCAGAAATGGAGGACTAGACATGCCCAAGCTCAACACCCTGTGGAAGGACATAGACGAGGCCAGCGTCGGCGGCTTCTCGGACATCGAGCCGGGTGCCTACGTGCTGACCATCACCGCCTGCGAGGGGCACCCCAAAGACGAGTACTTCGAGATCACGTGGGACGTGGCCGAGGGGCCGCGCAAGGGTGCCTACGCCGACAGCCAGTACCCGCCCACGACGCGCATCTACTGGCGCGAGAAGGCTCTGGGCTTCCTCAAGCACCGCCTGCACGTACTTGCCGACTGGAATCAGGGCTTCCAGCCCACCGTGGCATTCGATAACGACCAGTGGGGCCAGTTCGTCGGCAAGCGCTTCGGCGCGGTGGTGCGCAAGCGGCTCTACACGGCGGGGCCGAACAGCAAGAACCCTGGAGCCGACCGCTACGCCATGGAGGTGGCCGCGTGGCTGAGCCCCGAGGACTTCCGCGCTGGCAAGTTCAACCCCGACCTGCTCAAGGACAACGACCAGCGCACCAAGGCCGAGCAGGCGGCACCGACCCCGCCCGTGCAGGCACCCGAGCCGCTCGACCTCTACGCGGAGGACGTGCCGTTCTAAGGAGGTGAGCGCCCATGGCGCAGAGCGACCGCTTCTACTTCTGGCGCGGCTACTACGACGCGCTCAAGATGCTGCCGACCGCAGAGCAGCGCGACGCGCTCGTAATGGGCATCTGCTCCTACGCCTTCGACGGAGACGAACCTGACTTCTCGTGGGATGCCGCCCTTGCGATAGGGTGGGCCATCCTCCGAGACCAGGTGCGCGAGAGCGTCGAGATCGGGCGCGACGCGAGCCGTCGCGGCTCGATGGGCGGCAGGCCCAGGAAGGGCGAAAAAACCTCTGCTAAAACCAGAGCTAAAACCTCTGCTTTAAGCAGTGCTAAAAGCTCCGTTAAAAGCTCTGCTGAAAGCGAAGGGAAGGGAACTGACCGGAAGGGAAGTGAACAAGACTCCCCTAACGGGGAGTCTGGCGACGCGGCTGCGGCTGACGCCGCGCCGCGCGCGCCCATCATGACCGACGACGGCGTGACAATACCGCCGAAGCCAGAGGGGTGGGAGTGATGGACGGCCGAGAGATGCCGTGGGAGTCAGTCTGGGAGGTAGACAGACCAGACGGCAACCTGGCGATGAGCGCCTACCTCGACATGCCCGAGCCGATGCCGACCGGGGTGCCGAAGCTGGACCAGCTCCTCGGCGGGGGCATGACGCGCGGCGTCACCGTCGTGGGCGGCGCGTCGAGCGCGGGAAAGACCGTTCTGGCGTGCCAGGCCGCAGCGGCCATGTGCGCCCGCGGGCAGCGCGTGGTGTACGCGAGCTACGAGACGGCCTGGGAGGTGGTGCAGCTCCGGTGCGCAAGCGCGTGGAGCTGCACTGACCAGGCCAGGGGAAGGGGCGTCAAGCCCTTCAACTGGTCGGCCGTCGTCAACGGCAGCTACCGCGCCGCCCAGGGGCGCTACCGCGGGCTGGACAGGCAGCAGCTCTCGCGCTACCTCGCTGGCAGTGCCATGGACGACGTGGCCTACGCCCTCACGATGTGGGACGAGGGGCCGGGGCGCAACCTGGCGGTGCTCACGAGCGGCAACGACGTGCACCTGCTGTGCGACACAGTGGCGGCGATTCCCGGGCAGAGGCCCGTGCTCGTGTGCGACTACATCCAGATCATGCCCACGGGAGCCAAAGGCAGGCAGGAGGACAACGAGCGCGTGACCGAGGTCATGGGGACGCTGAGGGAGTACTCGTACAGCCCCAACGGCTCGAACGTGCTTGCCATATCCAGCCTGCGCAAGCTCACGCCAGCGGACCTCAAGGACGGGCCGAACATGGACTGGTTCAGAGGCTCCAACCACGTCGGCTACGACGCCGAGCAGGCCGTGGTGCTCACCGTGGAGCGCGAGAAGCGGGATGGGCGCATGGTGCCGCGCGTGGACAGGGACGGCTCGACCATGGGCCGCATGACGATAGTGAAGAACAGGACGGGCGCGACCGGCACGAGCGTCTCGACGGCGCTCTACGGATGGTGCTCGATGATCAGGTAGGGAGTGATGGATCATGACCCACACGGCATGCTTCGCCTTCGGGCTTCTGCTCGGCGGCACGCTCGGCGTGCTCGCCATGGCGATCGTGGCGGGAGGTGGAAGGTGATGGACATAGGCGGAATCGAGGTAATCGAGACTGGCAGCAGGCTCCTCATGGCAGAGGACGTGGCCGAGCTTACGGAGTACATCGAGCAGCTTGAGTCCGAGAACGTCAAGCTTCGCTCCATGCGCGACACGTGGCAGGAGAACGATGCCAAGCTGAGGGAGCTGGTGCGGGACATGTGGGAAGGCTACAACGACCCTCGGTGCGAAGACTGCCCGCTGAAAGACAAGCCAGCATGCGCCGACTGCCCCATCTGTGCAAGAGAGGCGGCAGTGATTGACCACATGCGCGAGCTGGGAATCGAGGTGTGACATGCCGTTATTCGTTGGGGCAAGCGAGTCGTATGACACGGATGCTTGGGAAGCTTACAACCTCAAGAAAGAGAACGCCAAACTGCGAGAGCTGGTACGTGATATGTGGCGATTCACGGGTGCTGCGTGCAAGAAGTATCCAAGGCTGTTCGACCCCGTTGAGGCGGGAGGACAGACAGTGCGGCTTAATCCGATTGATTCTTTTGAGCAGCGCATGCAAGAGCTTGATATCGAGGTGGAGCAATGACCGCAGATGTTCCCATACTCAATGCGAGCAAGGCACCAGAGTGCGAGCTCTACGTTATGCAGTGCACCCTGACAGTCGAGCACATTGAGATATTTGGCGGTGGTAGGAAGGAACGCAAGGCCCAACTGAACAGCTACCTAAGCAAGGAAGTGCTTGAGTCGGCGCTCGACATTATGCGGGAGGTGGTGTCCGATGGCTGAGTACGTCGTTGACCTCTACAGCGAGCATGACGGCGTGAGGTGCGAACCGATAGTCCGCTGCCGAGACTGCGTGAGCGTGCAGGAGCACTACGAGGGCATGGACGTATGGTGGTGCTGGTACTTGCAGAGATACGTCGGCTCCAACGGATTCTGCTTTTGGGGCGTTAGGAGGGCAGGGGCATGAGCTATGACGTCCGTTTTGCCGTGGAGACGGTCAAGCCGAACAAGTACGGCGAGCGCTTCGCGGTGGTTCTAATACCCGAGCACGACACGCCAACCTACAACCTCGCCAAGATGTTCCGCAAGTCGATGGGATGGGACTACGTGCAGGGGGAATGGTACCCGTTCGACGTGTTCATGCCCGCGATTGAGCGCGGCATCCACGAGCTGACGTTCAACCCCGAGAAGTACGAGCGATACAACCCGCCCAACGGCTGGGGGACGCTCGAGGGCGCGCTCGAGGCGATGCGCAACTGGTACCACGAGCTGACCGACAGGTGGGACGGGATTCAGAACATGTGGGACCTCAAGGACATCTGGATGAGGTGGTAGCGATGGAGCCAATTGAGCTGCTGAGGCGGCTACTGGACGAGCGCGGCGTGGAGTGGTTCGAGAGCGTGACCCGCAAAGGGCTTACGTGGATTTACCGAGACGGCAAGGTAATAAGGTTCCATCCATGGCAACCCGACACGCTCAAGGTAAGCATGTTTGACCTCACACCTGAGCAGGCCGTCGAAGCCACGCTGGGGCCGCTCACTGAACGAGCGGCCAAAGACAGTGAGAAAGACAGTGACGGGCGCGGGGAGTGCCACAACGAGGGTGACCAGAGAGACTTTCTTTGCTCCGAGTGCGGGGCGCGGATGTACATCGACACGGGCGAAACCTACACGATGATTGACAGTCTCGAAAACATCATCGAGCAGCCCAGATTCTGTCCAAACTGCGGATGCAAGATTAAGGAGGACTGAACATGGCGGGCATCGACAGGCTGCGCCGATGGGTGCTACAGACGCGCGAGGACGGTCTGGGGCCGATGGGGACGAACCTCAACGACCTGCTGGAAATCGCCGACGCTATAGAGGAAGAGTTCAAGGAGCAGGAACAAGCCCATGCCTTCGCCTACAGCCAAGTCTACGATTTCGCCAACGGCATCTATGGGCAGCTTCTGAACTTCGACAAGATGGATGAGCGTCCAGAAGAGATGGCCGAGCATGGCTGGGTCAAGCTGCCCGTGGACGCTGACGGGGTGCCGATTCACATCGGGGACGAGCTGAAATGCATCGAAGCGCTCCATCCCGAAGTGCCAGCGAGGTTCAAGGTGCAGGACATGTTCTATCGCGGGAACGGAGAATGGCACCTACGTGCCTATCCTGCGACCTACGACCCGAAGAAGTGCCGCCACCACCACGAGCCGACCGTCGAGGACTTGCTGCGGGAGTTTGTGTCTGAGTTCAACCGCGACGATACCGAGCTGTGTGACGAGGAAATCATCGAACGATTCGCCTCCAAGCTCAGGCTGGTAGACGATGGAGAGGAATAGCAATGGAGATTCAGGTCACGCAAGAGCAGGTCGATGCAGTAATAGAGTCAATTGTCCGCAAGGAGCTTGACAACCTCAAAACCTACGATAGCTGCTATGACGAGTATTGCAGGAGGCCTCTCGATGAGTACCTTGAGTGCAAGGTTAAGTCCATAGTTGAGAAATACTTGAAGGAAAAGCTTGACGCCATTATTGACACCGAGGTTGCCGAGGCCACGCGAATGGAGGCGGTAGCAGCGTTGCGGGCCATGCTTGACGAGCGCGGGGTGAAGTACGAAGTCGATGATGCCAAGACGGTCAGGGTGACTCGCTGGAGAGCATATGGCGATTGGGTCAGCTTCATCGAATATGACAACGGCGATACGAAATTCTGCATCGATGCGCGGCGACTTACCCCCGAGCAGGCTATCACCGCCACGCTGGGGCCGCGAATCACGGGCGAGTCCAGCGACGGCTACCACACCTTCAACGAGCTGTACCACCACCGAGCCGTGCTGTTCTCCGTCATCGTCCGCGACCACAATGAGCTGGCGTGGAAGTCCAAGCTCCACCACGACGGAACCATGTACGACGACATGTTCATCGTGGGCATCGAGACGCCCAAGGGACAGGCCACCTACCACTACGACATCAACCCCTACTGGGACATGTTCGACTGCAAGGAGCTTGAGCGTGCCCCCGAATGGGATGGTCACTCGCCCGACGAAGCCATAGAAAGGATTGCCACCCTAGCACCCGAGGAGTGCACCTACGAGATAGCGGCATTCGGGGACGGCAAGGTTTGGTACCAGTGCTCGCAATGCGGTGGCATGGCAAGCGCCGACTATGACCCGCCAAAGGTATTGCCCACATTGCGGACGCAAGGTGAAGGAGGACTGACCATGGAGAGTCTCGAAAGGCTGCGGAGGTACGTTAATGAACACACCAACAAAGATTGGGAGTATGCGACCTTCCCACCACAGAGGCAGCTTGTGAACTGCACCGACACTGTCGTGTTCGGTCTCATCGACGCTATCGAACAGGAGCACGCCGAGCTGCTGGACAAGGCGCTTGGCGAGCAGGATGACGCGATACGGCACGCACGCGAGGTAGCCTACAGCACTGGCTACGAAGCGGGATTCGATGAGGGCCTCGCAAGCACCGATGGCTGGTCGGCCGATGACTGGACGGGTCAGCACGAGGATGCGATGGCTGAGCGTGGATGGGTCAAGTTGCCCGTGGACGCTGACGGCGAGGTGGTACGCATCGGTGACGTGATGGTGATGGCGAGCCATCCGTTTGGGTGTGAGGACAAGCCCCTCGTGGTTGACAGGATGGAGCTATCTCGTGGCATGCATGGCGAGGTTTGGTGCCTCGCTTTGGACACCGATAGAAGCTGCTGGACACAGGCAGCGGTGCTCCGCCACTACCAGCCGCCCACGGTCGAGGACTGTGCTCAAGGCGGTGGAGCGGTATCGAAGGGGGACAAATGACCGACGAGATCAGGACGATTCTGCTCGCCCTCGCCTACGCCATGGAGGAGGGCGAAATCGACGCGGGGGGGGTGCGTCAGCGCTCAGGTGGCTGGCCGAGCACACCCGAGAGGGGATGAGTGACGAATGACTGATGAACAACGACAGGCGCGTCTACGGCATCACATGTACGAGACCTGCGAAGGAATAGCCGAGCACGCCGAGCGCATCGTGGCGCTCGAGGAGCTGGTCGCGGACTACATCCGTGACTGCGGCTGCGACGGCGAGTACTGCGACCAATACGTGGACGGATCGTGCCGACTTCTCGAGCGGGCGATGAAGCTGGGGGTGCTGGGATGACCGTCACCGAAGAGACCGAGCGCCACATCTGCGCCGAGTGTACCGACTTCATCGGCTGTGGCGACTGGGGGCTCTGTTGCAAGTCGGCTAAGTACGAAGACCTTTGCTACGACTTCACGCCTGCATGCGAGCGGTTCAAGCCTGGGCGAAAGATTAGCCCGACGATTCTCTACACGACGCCTGACGGCAAGGGAATGGCGCGTGAATTCACAGTCAAAGCCTGCTGGGGTAGATGGGTTGACCTAGCCAAGCAGACAATCGCCGAGGGCAACACAGACGTGCGCATCGTTGACTTCGATGGCAGCAAGCATCCGAGGCTGCTCTGGCATCCAGAGTACGAGAGGAGCGAGTCATGACCGTCACCGAGCGAGAGCGTAGGCGCATGGAGCTTGTGGACGGAAGCGCACACCGCACCGACCTCTGCGAGCAGCTGGCGATGCGCGAGTACGAACTTGACAACATCAAGAAGGAGAACGACAAGCTGCGTGAGCTGGTGCAAAAGCTATACGCCAATCTCCGTAACCGAGAGTCGATTCTAGAGCTGATGGGGATGCCGCCATCAGAAGCAGCGAAAGACGAAATGAGGACAATCATCGACAAGTGCAGCGAGCTGGGAATCGAGGTGGTCGGATGAGCTGCAAGTATTGTGACGTGAAGCCGCCCAAAGAAGGTCAGCTCAGACTATGCGGATCGTACCCCACGGGAAAGCCGATCTTTGCAGACCACCACTACCCAAGTCGATACGTGTTCATAGCGCACTTGAATGGTTGCCCCGCAATCCAAAATGAGGACAGATGGGTGCTTGAGTTCATGGAGAACTTTACGGGCACCTACATCGAAATCAGTCATTGCCCCATGTGCGGGAGCGAACTAGGAATCGAGGTTGACAGATGATTCGGGCTATGTGGGTGACAATCGGGGTAGCGTTGTTGGTATGTATCGTCATGTGCTCCATACGCGACTGGCAAGGGGACGAGCAGGCCGCATACGCTTGGGCTGGCGCGTGCATCGGGTTGGGGCTGGTCGCCCTGCTCATGTACGGGTTCGAGTACGCCCCATGGTGGGAGGTGGTCGACGGTCGGCCCATGACTGAGTTCGAGGGCCGACCTTGGTACGACGAGCCGGAGCTTCCCGTCGTGTATGACCGACAGCCGCTGGACACGATGGACTGAGCGCGGACGAAGCCCCGCAGACGTGCGAAACGAGTAATTACCCGTCTCGGACGTTTGCGGGGCAAAGTGCGCAGAAGAAACAAGCGAGAGAGGTATTCCTGATGCCAAGCAAGAACGTTCAGGACGGCGGCATCCTGCTCGCCGACGATTGGAAGCTGTACCCGCTCGATGAGCGCAACTGGGAGCTGTGCCACCTCTGCCCGACCAAGGAGACGCCAGCGACCAAGGCGAACGGGACCGCAGGCGTCGTGCGCTGGCAGCGTTGCGGGCGCTTCTACTCGTACAACACGATTGACGAGGCGATGCTCTACGTCATAGACGTGCTCATGAAGGACGGGTGCAAGGACGATGCCATCGCCCTCGCATCGGCCATGCGCCAGTGGCAGCAGCTCGCCGAGTCCGTCCGCGAGACGGCGAGGTCGCCCAGGTGAGCGGCAAGGAGCCCGACGCGTTCGTGATACGCGGCAGCGCCGCCGCGATCGAGCGCATGGGCGGGGTCACGGCGAGCAGGCTCTACAATGCCGACCACAACGGCGACCTGCCGGGCGAGGTCTGGCTCGCCGACGGCGTGACCATGCGCCGCGTCCGAGCCAGCGTCGGGCCGCACGACGCCCTGCAGCAGGACGCGGACGAGTGCGCCGCCACCGCCGTCGGCTCCGTCAGCGGCGAGGCGTGGACGAGGCTCCGCACGCTCGTGGAGGACGCGCTGGCCGCGTCGGGGCGGCGCAAGTGATACCATCGGGCGCGGGAGGTCGGATGTTTGCGGACGCACGCGAGTTCTTCGAGGCGGCACGCGAGGCGTCGCGTGACGCGGAGCGCATCAAGCGCCAGCTCGACGCCATGGCCGAGCGCGAGCTCTCGTTGGGTGGCAGCTCCTTCGAGCCGAGGGTGCGCACCTCGCCCAACCCAGGCCGCATGGAGGGCCGCGTGGTCGCAAAGGTGGACCTCGAGGAACGTCTGCGCGACCGCCAGCGCGACGACTACGACATGCTCGACCTGGCATGCGCCGTGCTCTACGGCACCGACGCCGCGAGCGGGCTGTGGTCGTTCGTCGGGTGGCCTGCCGACGCCATCTGCCAGCACTACGTAAATGACCTGCCGTGGCCCGTCGTCGCAAAGCTCATGGGCTACGAGAAGCGCTACGTCATAGGCAAGGTGCGCAACGCCATGAGCGTATGCGACGAGAAGGTGGACTTCGAGAAGGTGAGGGCCACCTGGAACGAGACACGGAAAAGCACCTGAAACGACCATTTAGGCCCTACCAGCCACCACCGCCAGTCTGATATGAATATGGTGCCGGACGTGACGGACGCCATGTCGGGTTCCTCTCCCTGATCCCCTCGGCATCTGCCGGGGGGACTCGCGTTTAGATGGGGGGTCACATGGACCTTGGATTCGACTTCGGGGACATCGGTTTCGACCTGAGCCTCGACTTTGACAGCCTGGCATCCATGGACGTTTCGGAGGAGCCGGACGAGGGCTCCATCGAGGGGCGGGTGTGGTCGCGTCCGTTGGTGAGGGCGCCCAAGCTGGTGGCATACGAGCACGCACGCGAGATGGCCCGCGAGATGGTTATCGACAACCAGACGGAGACCTTCGCCTTCGTCTCCGGCAACTTCGTCTTCGGCGACCTGCTCGAGGCTCTCGTGGACGAGCGGAAGCTGGGAATACGCAAGCTCGCCATCCACACGCTCTCGCTCAACGAGGAGAACATCGACTCCATCCGCAACGTGCTCGAGATGACGCCCGTCGAGAGGCTCGACGTCATCCTCTCCACGTATTGGTACGCGCACGAGATCAAGACTGGACTGGTGGCCTACCTCTTTGACCAGCTTGACCTCGATGACCTCGAGCTGCGCGTGGCGTTTGCCGGCACCCACAGCAAGGTCATCACGCTCGAGACGCCCAAGGGCAACGTGCTCACCATCCATGGAAGCGCGAACCTGCGCTCGAGCGGAAACGTCGAGCAGCTGCACATCTCGCCCGACAGGGGCCTGTACGACTTCTGCGAGGACATGAACCGGCGCATCCTGGACGCCTACGACGTGCTCAACCAAGGCAACAGGAAGCGAAAGAAGACCGTGAGGAGGGCTGCGCTATGGCAAGCAATGACAAGTACGCCCGAAACGACCAGCGAGGACGCAGGAGCAGCGGCGACACCGCACGCAACCGCCGAGTGAGCCGTGCCGAGACCACGCGCGACCGCGGGGGCCGCACCGCACGCACCAGCTCCGCGAGCGTCTACGACCTTCCGTTCTAAGCCATGGCCAAGGGCAAGTACCAGCAATGGCTCGAGCCCGAGAACCTGCTGCGCATCACGAACTGGGCAGCTAACGGCTGCACCTACTCGGAGCTGGCCAAGAACATGGGCATAGGCGAGCGCACGCTCTACGACTGGCTGGAGAAGCACCCGCAGATTCTGCAGGCCATAAAAGAAGGCTTGTCGCTCTCGTGCCAGGCAGTCGAGAACGCCCTTTTCAAGCGTGCGACTGGCTACGACGTCGAGGACGTTGACGAGATCCAGGAGTTCAAGGGCGAGCTGCGCGACGGCAAGCCGGCCAACGGCACCGTGACGAAGCGCGAGGCGCGCAAGACGCGCCACATCCCGCCCGACACGGGCGCGATCATCTTCTACCTCAAGAACCGCATGGGCGAGCGCTACACGGATCGCCGCGTGGTGGAGACACCCAACGCGGCACCAACCGTCGTGCTCGGGGTCAAGCCTGGGAGGGCCGATGGCTGAGTGCATCACAGCTGCGGACCTCTGCATCAGCAAATTCCACCGCATCCTGGCCGACGTCTTCGCGGAGGACGGGCACAGCGAGTACTGGATGAAGGGCGGACGCGGCTCGACCAAGTCGTCCTTCATCAGCCTTTGCATCGTGCTGCTCATGGTGACGTACAAGTACGTCAACGCCACCGTCTGCCGCCGCGTCTCCGCGACGCTGCGCAACACCGTGTTCAACCAGATGCTTTGGGCGATTGGCGAGCTGGGGCTCTCCGACCACTTCAAGGCCACCGTCTCGCCGATGGAGATCACCTACGTGTCCACGGGGCAGAAGATCGTCTTCATCGGCCTCGACGACCCGACCAAGGTCAAGGGCACCGTGTTCACGACGGGCTATGGCGCCGTGCAGTGGTTCGAGGAGGTGGACCAGCTCGACGGTTGGGACCAGGTATCGAGCGTGCTGCGCACCCTGCGCCGTGGCGGCGATAGGTTCTGGACGTTCTACAGCTACAACCCACCCATGACGATGTGGTCATGGGTGAACACCAAGGCGCTCGAGATGGAGCGCAAGGGCTCGTGCCTGGTGGACCACTCCACCTACCTCGACGTCATCGAGGAGCACCCCGACTGGCTGGGCGCCGCGTTCATCGAGGACGCGGAGTATGAGCGCGACGAGCACCCGCGGCACTACCAGTGGGAGTTCCTGGGCGAGGTCACGGGCACGGGCGGCACCGTGTTCGAGAACCTGCGCGAGGTGCACCTCACCGACGCGGAGATCCGCACGTTCGACAACCCGCGCAATGGCATCGACTGGGGCTGGTTCCCCGACCCGTGGCGCTTTGTGCGCTGCGAGTGGCAGCCAGGGCGCCGCCGCCTCGTCATCTTCGACGAGCGCAGCGCCAACAAGACCACGCCCGAGCAGACGGCTCGCATGGCCATGGAGGCCCTCACCTACGCAGACCGCGAGGGCGGCGAGGCGTACTACCACGCGCAGCGGATACTCTGCGACGACGCAAACCCCGCCGACATCGCGGTGTACAGGCGCGAGGGCGTGAAGGCGAGCGCCGCGGGCAAGGGCAACATGCGCAAGGCGAGCTACCAATGGCTCGCGGGCCTACGTGAGATCGCGATAGACCCCGCACGCTGCCCGCTCACGTGGCAGGAGTTCGCGCTCTGCGAGTACGAGCGCGACCGCGACGGCAACTGGATCGACGACTACCCGGACGGCAACGACCATTCCATAGACGCCGTGCGCTACGCGATGATGCGCGAGGTGGTGAACGGCAGATAAGGAGAGCAACCAATGGCCACCAACAACGCGGCAAACATACCGTCCGTCGTGCTCGAGGCGCTCAAGACGATGGGCTATACGCCCGACACGTCAATGGCCGCGAGCATCGCCGAGTGGTGGTCGTGGTACGTTGCCGAGGACGAGTGGTACGACCACTCCGAGACGGTGGACGGGCACTCAGTGCAGGTGCGCCGACTCACGCTCCACCCCGCTCGCCGCGTCTGCGAGGAGTGGGCAGAGAGCATCCTCGACGATGACGGCACCAAGATCGGCACCGATGACAAGAGCGTGACGGAGATGCTCGGCAAGTGGGCAAGCTCCACCTGCTTCATCCCCGTCGCGCAGAAGTGCATCGGCCGTGCCTTCGGCGTGGGCACAGGCGCCCTCGCGCTGTGGTTCGACGTCCGCCCCACCAGCGACGGAAGCACCGAGGTCGCCATCAGGGCCCGCCGCTACGACGCACGCATGGTCGTGCCGCTCTCGTGGGACGATGACGGCATCACCGACTGCGCCTTCGTCACCAGAGCCTACGTAGACGGCCACGAGGTTCACCAGATGCAGGTCCACGAGCTCAGCGACGAGACGGGCACCTACCACGTGCTCACCCGCCTGTTCGACGTCAAGGAGAGCCGTGAGATCACGAGCGACTCGCTCATCGCCGACTTCGACACCACGAGCGACCGCCCGACCTTCGCCATCCTGCGCCCCGCGCTGGACAACGTAAGGGCAGACGGCACATACATGGGCCAGTCGGTGTTCGCCGACGCCATCGACGCCATCAAGGGCGTGGACAGCTCATACGACTCGCTCATGCGGGAGATCGACGCCACCAAGGTCAAGATCTTCATGAGCGACGAACTCTTCGACATGCAGACGGACAAGGACGGGAGCTACCGCCCCATCCCCATGTCGCCCGAGAACACGGTCATCCGAAAGGTGAGCGACGCAGGCATCGACCACATGTACGAGGTCTACTCCCCCGCCATCCGCTCCGACCAGATCATCAAGGCGCTCAACGCGGCGCTCTCGCAGCTCGGGAGCCTGACGGGCTTCGGCCCCGACTACTTCCGCTTCGACAAGACCGCGGGCCTGCGCACAGCGACCGAGGTCTCCTCCGACAACTCGCGCTTCATGCGCACCATCCGCAAGCACGAGAACGAACTGCGCCCCCAGCTCGAGGGACTGCTCTCCGCCCTGCTCTTGTGCCAACGCGAGCTCAACGGATGGCCCGTGCCCAAGGAGTGCGGAGTCACCATCGACTTCGACGACTCCATCATCCAGGACACGCCAGCCGAGAAGGCGCAGATGCTCGCGGAGGTTGCCGCAGGAGTCGTCCCGTCGTGGATGTACCTCGAGCGCTTCTACGCCATGGGCGAGGAAGAGGCCAAGGCCCTCTCGGCAGACCCCGAGGTGCTGGATCTGGGGGCGTAGGCCATGCTGGACCCCGACTACCTCGAGCAGGCGGGAGACCTCGTGGGCGCCGTCTACTCGGAGATAGAGGCCGAGATGGTCGCCTACCTCGTGGACGCCATGCTCAAGGGCGACGTCTCGGAGTGGCGCGCCCAGTGGGCGCTCAGGTCGTTCTCCCAGTGGGACGCGGCAAGGCTCCGTGCCATTGTGCAAAGGCACAAGAACGACGTTAGCCGCGCCGTGCTCCTCGAGGTCGAGGACGCAATGCGCAGGAGCGACGAGGCGGACCTCGCCGCCATCAAGGCGGCGCTGGGCGTGGAGCTCCCATCCATCACCTCGCAGGAGGTGGCCAGCGTCGTGCGCACCGTCACCGAGATGCTCGAGCGTGACAACGTGGCCATGACGATGGGAGCGACCCAGGCGTTCTACCGAGAGAGCACATGGGCCGTCACGCAGGTCGGCACGGGTGCCATGTCGACGGCCGAGGCCATGCGGCGCGCAACGCGGCAGCTCGCGCGCCAGGGCATCGACGTCATCCAGTACAAGGACCCCACGACGGGAGACCTCACCGCGAAGAGCAAGGCAGACGTCGCGGTGCGCCGCCACGTGCGCTCGCAGCTCAGCCAGGCGTGCGCAACCCGCTCGCTGCAGCTGTGCGACGAGAGCGGCTGCGGCTTCGTGGAGGTGTCCAGCCACGTCGGCGCCCGACCGAGCCACCAGGACTGGGAGGGGCAATGCTACTCGCTCCATGGCGAGGTGACGGTGGACGGCAAGACCTACGCCGACTTCTGGGACGCGACGGGCTACAACGGCGTCTCGGGAGACCATGCGGCGCTGGGAGACAGGCTGTGCGGCGTCAACTGCCGCCACCAGTTCGGGCCGTGGGCGCCAGGCATGCCCCACGCGTTCCACCCACGCCCACGCCATCCGAGCGGCAAGTCGAGCGAGGAGGTTTACAAGCTCACGCAGCGCCAGCGTGCCCTCGAGAGGGCCGTGCGTGACTCGAAGCGCGAGTACCAGGCGGCGCGCAAGGCATACGAGCTGCAGCGCACACCCGAATCGCTGAGGGACGCGGCAAAGGCCAAGTCGCTCATGCAGTCACGCCAGCAACGCCTGCTCGACCACATCAGCGAGAACAGCGACGTGCTCACGCGAGACGTGCAGCGCGAGTGGGCAGGAGACATGCCCAAGACCAGGCTAGGAAGCTAGCAGACCACATCACGGGCCCCGCAAGGGGCCTTTTTCATGGCGATTCGCGGGGTGCGCCCCGCCTACGCATACGCCCGGCCAGCGCAGAAGGGCCGACCGAGACGCGGAGTGAACCGCGCAGACAAACCCCGGAGAAAGGAAAGGTCATGGCAGAGACCAACGAGGGAAACACGACAGAGACCACCGAGCCCACAGGCGAGGGCACCAACACGACCCCCACCGAGCCGACCACTCAGGGCGGCGAGCAGCTCATCGACAAGCACGGCGAGCCCGCCATCTCCAAGGGCCGCTACGAGCGCGAGATGAAGTCGAAGGATGACGAGATCGCGGCGCTCAAGGCTCAGCTCGAGGAGGCGGGCAAGAAGGCCGAGACGGGTGCGGACGCGCTCAAGCGCGTCGAGGCTCTCGAAGCCCAGCTCGCCGACGAGAAGGTCACGCATGCGCTCGACGCCGAGGGATGCGTCAACGCCAAGGCGGCGAAGGCGCTGCTCGACGACTACAAGGGCGACATCGCCGCGCTCAAGGCCGATTGCCCCTACCTCTTCTACCAGACCCAGACAGGCTCCACGGGCTTTCGCCCGAACGGGGCACCGACGCTCACGTCCGAGGACCTCAAGGCTCGAGCCAAGGCCGCGGCCGAGGGCAAGCTACCAACCATCAGGAGGTAAGAAATGCCCAATTCCATCAACTTCCCCAAGGAGTACCTCGAGACCATCGACGAGCAGCTCATGGGCCAGACGTTCGCCGCTCGCTACCAGACCGGCGGCGAGGAGTTCGCGGGCAACCGCACCGTGCTCGTACCTGAGATCTCCTTCCCCAACCAGGAGACGCCGAACGACTACGACTCCTTCGCGACCAAGAACGACATCGCGCTCAAGTACACCGCCTACACCCTCCCCTACGACAAGCAGGAGGTCTTCCAGGTCGACGCTGTTGATGACATCGACACAGCGGGCCTGCTCACCGTCAACGCAGCCACGCAGTACGACCGCACCGTCTTCGCACCGTGGCTGGACAAGCAGTTCTTCGCTGACGTCAAGGCCATGGCGGGCGGTGCCCAGGGCACTGCCGCGGCGCTCACCAACAGCAACATCAAGAAGGCATTCCGCGACCTTCGCTCCCACCTGCGCAAGAGCGGCCTCGCCGGCGGCGACGTCTACCTGAGCTCCACGGCCGTCGCCGCGCTCGAGGACGCCACGAACCGCGAATGGAGCAACGAGGGCACCATCACCGACTCCATCGGTCGCTACAACGACTTCGAGCTCTTCGAGGACGCTGGCGGGCGCCTGCCCGACGGCATCGACATGCTCGTGATCTCCGGTGGCATCCAGACCGTCCGCTACGTCGTGAAGCGCGCCGTCACCTACACGTTCGCACCCGGCGACCACACCGAGGGCGACAACTGGCTCACCCAGATCCGCCGCGTCTTCGGCATCGTGGGCCTGCGCAACAAGCGCCCGGGCATCTATGTCGCCGGCGCGAACGCCGCCAATGGCAGCGCGCTCCCCTACGACGGGGAGTAGGCCATGCCGCGCAGCGTAGCCTATGAGACCTACACGGGCGAGTACGGCGGGGCGTCCATCATCGAGGCCGACTGGCCGAGGCTCATGGGCCGCGCCGCGCAGAGGCTCGAGCGTCTCAAGGCGCTCTCAAAGGTCACTCCCCTAGGTGACGAGGACGAGTGCGAGGCCATGGCCATCTGCGCCATGGCCGAGGTGTACCAGACCCACGACGCAGTCATCGAGGGCGCCGCGGGCGTGGCATCCGAGTCCATCGGCTCCGTCCACGTCACCTATGGGGACGGCACCAAGGCCATGCCGCATGGCGTGGAGCAGGCCATCCTCGACTCCATCAAGCCGTGGCTGCACGTCTGTCTGGTGGTGATGTAGCCATGGCGCGCGACCGCTACGCACTCTGCGACCAAACCGTCACCATCTACCACTGGGCGGGCCCGAACGACATCACCCGCACCGTCTTCACGCGGGCGTGGCTCGGCACCGACAAGCGCCGGACCGTCGAGCGTCTGGACAGCGAGGAGAGCGGCTTTCTGCTCGTGGTGCCGGGCGACGTCCCCATCTTCGTCGGCGACAAGGTCATCCGCGGAGAGGGGCCGGAGTGCCCCACCGACGCCGACTGGCGAGTCCTCGTCCCCACCAAGGTCGACGGGCTCGTGGTCGTGCGTCGCGTGGCCAGGCTGCCCGAGCCGCATGGTGGCGGCGCGATAGCCCACACCGAGGCGGAGGGGTAGCCATGCTCGTGCGAGCCAAGGTCAACATGCCGAGCGTGCAGAGGGCCATGGAGTCGCTCGGGGTCACGGAGCGCGGGCGCGTGCAGAGCTTCCTCACGCAGAGGGTGCTCCTGCACATGCGCCCGTACATGCCGTGGCTCTCGGGCGGCATGGCCACGACGCAGACGCGGCAGAACGGCCCGGCAGAGATCGTAGTGGACGCGCCGCAGGCACGATACCTCTACATGGGCTCGAAGATGCACGACCCCAACGGGGGCGGACCCTTCCCGCTCAAGGACGAGGACGGCAGGCCCACGGGCGAGTTCCGCTACCGACTCGGCTCCCATCCCGTAGCGACGGGCGAACCACTTCATTACACCCACACCACCAACCCATACGCAGGGGACCACTGGGACCGCACGATGATGGCCAACGAGAAGGCCGCGATCGCCGCCGAGGTCACCGCCTACGCAAGGAGGGCCAGATGACGGCACTTGAGAAGATGCGCGACTTCATCGAGAGCTACCCAGGCTTCGACGTGCTCTCCGAGCTGTCCATCGACTACGCGGACCGGGTACCAGCGACCGCGGGGCTGTTCCCCTCCGGGCTCGTGGAGGTGCGCCGCCGCACCGACATCATGGGCGACGTCACCGTCGAGAACCAGTACAACTTCGCCCTCTACACCGTCATGGCCAAGGCGCCGGGCGAGGACGAGGGCGCGACGGAGAACGCCGAGTGGCAGATGGACTTCCAGGAGTGGGTGCAGGAGCAGAGCGTGCTCCACCTCGCGCCAACCTTCGGCGACGAGCCGCGGACGGAGCGCATCGCCGCCCAGAGCGGGGCCATCTACTCGACCGACGACGAGGGAACGGCCGTCTACGCCATCCAGATCTCGGCCAGCTTCAAGAAAATCTACCGAAAGGGGTAAGGAATGCCCAACGATCCCACCTTCAACACTCCAGAGGGACAGACCATCCCGCGCGAGCAACTGATCCTCTTCCTCAATACCGGCACAAAGACGGACCCCACCTGGAGCGCCGTCGGCAAGCACGTCGAGGAGAGCTCCGCTGAGTATGACTGGAGCGAGAACACCAGCCAGGACATCCTCGGCGACACCCACAGCACAATGAAGAAGCCCGTCGTCACGCAGAGCTTCGACGGCGTGAAGCTGTCGCAGGGCGACGCCGCGTACGAGATGCTCTGGACCGAGGGAATTAAGAACCAAAACCCGCAGGCGCTCACGAACCTCGATCTACTTGTAGTGCATCTCTATGCTGGCACCGCCAACACGGCTGCCTTCGCTGAGCGCTACCCCCAGTCCATGGTGCGCCCCACGTCCATCGGCGGCGAGGGCGGCGGAAGCATCGAGATGCCGCTCGAGGCAACCTTTGGCGGCACTCGTTCCACCGGTACCGCATCCAGGGGTACGGACGGCACCATCACCTTCACCGCAGCCGCCTAGCCTAAGCACCAAAGGGAAAGGAGCCACCAATGGCAGCAAAGACCCTCACGTTTGATACCGGCATCGTCACCTACGACCTCAACGGGGCGGCGACGGTGAGATTCAACCCCACCGACGCCGCCTTCGTCGAGCGTCTGTACAAGGTGTTCGCCGACCTCGAGGCAGAGCAGGTCAAGTGGCAGACGGACGTCGAGGAGATCAATGACGTCGAGGAGTTCGGCGAGCGCAGCACGAAGATGTTCGACTACGCCAACCAGCGCGACACGGAGATGCGCGGGCTCATCGATGGGCTGCTCGGAGAAGGAGTCTCTGACGCCGTGTTCCCCGACATCAACTGCTACGCCCTCGCAGACGGGCTCCCCGTCTGGGTGAACCTGCTTTTCGCCATCGCGGAGGAGGTCAACGCGGCCTACACCGCAGAGCAGAAGAAGACCGACCCGCGCGTCAAGAGCTACAGCGACAAGTACGAGGCGCTTCTGCAGAAGTACCAGAACCGGAAGAAGTAGCGCATGGCGTCCTATGACCTGCCCACCTCGCTCGAGATAGGCGGCAAGGAGTATGCCATCCGCAGCGACTACCGCGCGATCCTCGACGTGATGGACGTGCTCTCGGACGCAGAGCTGGACGACAACGGGCGCGGCGCCCTAGCGCTCACCGTCTTCTACACCGACGTGAACGACATCCCGCGGGCCGACCTCGAGGAGGCCGTGCAGCGCATGATGTGGTTCATCGGCGGCGGGCAGGAGCAGAAGGGCGGGCGCCGCCTTCGGCTTATGGACTGGTCGCAAGACTTCCACCTCATCGTGGCGCCCGTCAACAAGGTGCTCGGGTACGAGTGCCGCGCCGTCGACTACCTGCACTGGTGGACGTTTCTCAGCGCCTACTACGAGATAGGCGACTGCACGTTCGCGCAGGTGGTATCTGTCCGCAAGAAGCTCAAGACGGGCAAGAAGCTCGACAAGCAGGAGCGCGAGTTCTACCGCGACAACCACGCCATGGTCGACCTCAAGGCCAAGGAGACCGCCGAGGAGACGGAGACCTTCGACCACTGGATAGGATAAGAAGGAGGGCCTCGCATGGCAGACGGCTCCATCACGTTCTCCACCGCGCTCGACAATGCGCAGCTCGAGAAGGACATGAAGCAGGCACAGCGCAAGGTCGACTCCCTTCGCAAGAAGGTGGAGACCTCCACGGGCAAGCGCTCCGCCATCGAGGAGGAGCTGAGCAAGGCGGAGGAAGCGGCGAGGAAGGCGAGCGAGGCCACCGAGGAGCTGCGCGCCAAGATCGAGCAGCTCAGCGCGACCGACCCCACCGACGCCGCAAAGTGGCACGCGGCGCAAGGCTCCATCGAGCAGCTCACGCAGCAGCTCACCGCGGCAGAGGCGAAGGAGGCGGCTCTCGCAGACGACCGCTACAAGCTGGACCAAAAGTGGCAGGCGGCGAACGACCAGGTAAAGCAGCATCAGGCGGAGCTGTCCGGCGCCATCCAGCGCCAGGGCGAGCTGGGCGCGGAGTACCAGAGGAGCTACTCGGCTGCAGGCACCGCCATCAGCCGCAGCGTCGACACCGCGAGCTCGGCATTCGACCGTCTCGGCGCGCGCATCACGACGATGATCCGCCGCGTGTTCATGCTGCAGGTAGCCATGTCGGCGCTCCGCAGCGTCCGCTCCATGCTCTCCGACGCCCTCATGAAGAACCAGCAGCTCTCGGCATCTGTCGAGGGGCTTCGGGCCGCGTTCCAGGGCGTCGTCAACTTCGTGGCGCACGTCGTGGGGCCCGTCATCATCGGCATGGTCAACTCGGCCATCGTCGCGATCACGACGCTCGCCCGCGTGGTGGACTCCATCTTCGGCACCAACATCGTGACGTTCATCCAGCACGCACAGGCTTCGGCCGAGGCGACGTGGCAGCAGGCCCAGGCGTCCGACGCCGCGGCGAGCGCCGCAAGCGACCAGGCAAAGGCCACCAAGGAGGCGGGCAAGGCGGCGGAGAAGGCTGCGAAGAGCGTCATGGGCTTCGACGAGCTCAACCAGCTGTCCGACAACAGCGACTCCGGCTCCGGCGGTGGCGGAGGTGGCGGCGTGCCAGGTGGCGGAGGTGGCCTTGCTCCCGACTGGGACGCCCTGGACGTTGGCAAGATCGACGAGAAGCTGGGCGAGATCATGGTCATCCTGGGCTCTGCGCTCATGGCCGTGGGCGCGCTCCTCGCCTTCTCCGGCATCAACATCCCGCTCGGCCTCACACTCATGGCCATCGGCGCCCTCATGGTCTATACCGCCTACCGCGAGCAATGGGACAAGCTGCCGCAGCAGCTCCGCGACACGATAAGCAGGACGCTCGTCGTGACGGGCGTGATCGCCGTCGTCATAGGCGCGGTGCTTGCCTTCTCCGGCGTCAACATCCCCCTGGGAATCGGCCTCATGGCCGCAGGGCTCGTGCTCATGGGCATCTCCGCGGCGCTCAACTGGAACCAGCTGGGCGAGACGCTCAAGACGGTCATCACGTCCATGCTCGTCGTGACCGGCATCGTCGCTCTCGTCATCGGTGCCGTCCTCGCATTCTCGGGGGTCAACATCCCCCTGGGACTCGGGCTCATCGCGCTTGGCGCGCTGTCCATGGGAATCGCCGGCGTGCTCAACTGGGAAGCCCTCTCTGGCAACCTCAAGAAGGTCGTCACGAGCGCCCTCGAGCTCGTAGGCATGGTCGCCCTGGTCATCGGCGCGGTGCTCGCGTTCACCGGGACGAACATCCCCGTGGGCATAGGGCTCATGGCGGCCGGCGTTGCTGTCCTGGCAGGGGCCGCGGCGCTCAACTGGGGCGAGCTGAGCGCGACGCTCTCCCGCGTCGTGTCCAGGGCGCTTGAGGTCGTCGGCATCGTGGCCGTGGTCATAGGCACCGTGCTCGCGTTCACGGCCGCCAACATACCCCTGGGCATCGCCATGATGGCCTTCGGGGCCGCTGCCATGTTCACGTCCGCGGCGCTCAACTGGGACACGCTCAAGGACAAGGTGAGCACCGTCCTCACGACCATGCTCAGGCTCGCCGGGCTGATGGCGCTCTCCATCGGCGCGGTGATCGCGCTCTCCGGCGTCAACCTGCCGCTGGGCATCGCGCTCATCACTGCCGGCGCACTGGCCCTCGTCGCTTCGGCGGCACTCAACTGGGAGCAGCTGCCACAGCAGGTGCGCGACGCGCTCGGCGTCATATCCGCGATAGCGGGCGCATCCATGCTCGCGCTCGGCATCATCCTGTGCCTCTCGGGCTTCGGCATCCCGGTCGGCGTCGCTCTCATCTTCGCTGGGGCGGCCGGGCTCGTGACCGCGGCGAAGCTCAACTGGAACTTCTTCGCCGAGAAGGCGAGGGAGATCTGGGGCAACCTCGTAAGCTGGTTCAACAGCAACGTTAAGCCAAAGTTCACCGAGTCCTGGTGGTACACCATCTTCTGGGCCATCGTCCGCGGCATCCAGCAGGCGATCAGCGACGCCATGCAGGCGTTCAACAACTTCATCTCGTGGCTGACGCTGCGTCAGTCCATCGCCACGAGCCTCGTCTCGAGCACCGTGAGCGGCATCTCGTCGGGCATCAGCGCGACCATCTCGAAGATCAACGTAAAGATTCCGCAGATCAACATCCCGCACCTGGCAGCGGGCGCCGTGCTCCCTCCGAACCGCGAGTTCATGGCGGTGCTGGGCGACCAGCGGCGCGGGAACAACATCGAGACGCCCGAGTCCCTCATGCGCCAGGTCGTGCGCGAGGAGGCGGGCGCCCTCGTGGCCGACGCCATCCGCTCCATGTCCACGACCGGAGCCGGAGCCGGCGACGTCGTGCTCGTCGTCGACGGGCGCGAGCTGGCACGCGCCACCGCGCGCGGCACCCGCGGGCTTAGGGA
Organism: uncultured Coriobacteriaceae bacterium; assembly: GCA_902797175.1. Classification (GTDB taxonomy): domain Bacteria; phylum Actinomycetota; class Coriobacteriia; order Coriobacteriales; family Atopobiaceae; genus UBA1367. Next base: position 36,686 of record CADBRX010000166.1, read on the forward strand.
GACGGGCGAGCTCGGCCCCGGAATCGTCTTCGCATAGAACCGAACAGGAGGCCACATGGCATCCATCACCCCGCTGCAGGTCGGGGCCAGCGCATCGTCCCTCGTGGCGGTGCGCACGCCCGACCGCCTCGACTGGGGCCTGCAGGACGTGTCGGCGGCCGACTCGGGCCGCACGAACGACGCCAACGCCACCATGCACAAGAACCGCGTGGCACAGAAGCGCAAGATCGCGCTCTCGTGGTCGGACCCCGACGACGAGACCACCGCGGCCATCCTGCAGGCTTTCAACCCAGAGTACGTCTACGTGCGCTACCGCGACGCCATGAGCAACCAGTTCGAGACGAGGCTCTTCTACTCGGGCGACAAGAGCGCGCCCGTCAAGTACATGACTGTGGGCGGCGTGGTCTACTCGACGCTCTCCTTCGACATCATCGAGGTGTAGGCCATGCTATCGACCAGCAACGAGTTCAAGCGCAAGTACGCCGAGAACACGAAGGTCGCGCTCAAGGCAACGCTCGAGCTGCTGGACGGCACCACGCTCGAGCTCGTGGGGGACGACTTCACCCTGGGCGGGCTGTCCGTGAGCTCGTCAAGCTCGTCGGGCAGCGCCTTCGAGGTCGGCGGGGCCGTGATCGGCGTGTGCACGCTCACGCTCGCCAACTACGACCAGCGCTTCGACGACTACGACTTCACGGACGCCGTCGTCATCCCCTACGTCGGCATGCCGCTCGACGCGGGCGGCACGGAGTGGCTAAGGCTCGGCACCTACAATGCCGAGCAGCCCAACTCCTACGACTCGACGGTCAACCTGCTCTGCTACGACAACCTGCGGCTGCTCGACAAGCCCTACAAGGGCGTGGCCACGTCCTACCCCGCGACGCTCTCCACCATCGTGCGCGAGGCATGCGCCGCAAGCGGGCTCGTCACCGTGAGCGACGACTTCCCAAACGCCAACTACGTCGTGGCCACGCGGCCTTCGGACGAGTCTCTGACGAGGCTCGACGTCGTGGCGCACGCAGCCCAGTGCGCCGGATGCTACGTCTACACCGACCAGTTCGGCCGCGTAGGTCTGAGGTGGTACGAGACCTCCATCTACGAGGGCGAGGACTGGCTGGACGGCGGCACCTTCGACACTGGGACGACTCCGTACTCCGATGGCGATAGCGCCGACGGCGGGGCGTTCATGACGGGCGGGGACAGCTACGACGGCGGGGCGTTCGCCAGCTCGAGGTGGGCGCACCTGACGGCCATCCGCTCGCTCACCGTCTCCACCGATGACGTGGTGATAACGGGCGTCCAGGTCACGGCATCCAACCAGGTCAACGAGGACGGCACCATAGGCGAGGACGGCGAGACGGCGCTCTTCGGCAGCGCGGGGTACGTGCTGCGCATCGACGACAACCCGCTCGTCTGCTACGGGCAGGCGGCGACCGTCGCGGCAAACATCGGCGCGGCCGTCGTGGGCATGCGCTTCCGCCCCTTCCACGCCAGCGGCATCGCCGACCCGTCGTGGCGTGCGGGCGACGCCATACTCGTGACCGACGCACGGCAGCGCACGTACCGCTCGTGGCTCACCACCTACACGTGGCGCGTGGGAGCCATGGCCGACCTCGACTGCAACGCGGCGACACCCGCACGCAACGGCGCGGGCGCGGCGCTGGGCAAGACACGCGAGATGGTCGAGATGCGCCGCTCCATGAGGGCGGAGCGCACAGCACGCATTGCCGCCATGAAGACGCTCGAGGACGAGATCCTCAACTCTTCGGGCTTCTACGAGACAACCGAGACGCAGCCGGACGGCTCCACGATCTGGTACGCCCACAACAAGCCAAAGCTCTCCGAATCCCTGCTCGTCTGGAAGATGACGGCAGACGCGCTCGCATGGTCCATCGACGGCGGGCGCACGTGGCCATACGGCCTCGACATCACGGGCAACGCCATCCTCAACAAGATCTACATCATCGGCATCAACGCCAAGTACATCAACACAGGCCGCATCGCCGTGGGCGGCACCACCGCCAACCCGCTCTTCGTCGTGGACATCGACACGGGCCAGGTCTACATGCGCAGCGCGGACGGCAACACCATCATCGACCTGCTCAACAATACGGTGCACTTCTCGGGCTCCGTGACGCTGGGCAGCGGCAGCAAGACCGTCACGAACATGCTCAGCCAGCTGTCCGGCTCGGCCACCAAATCCGTCACCGAGTACTGCCTCGGCACCAGCGACTCCCAGGCGCCCGCCACGGGCGACTCGGGATGGGGGCCGACCATGCCGACATGGGTGGACGGCAAGTTCATCTGGCAGCGCACCAAGACAACGCCCACGGAGGGCGCGGCCACCTACACCACGCCGACGCTCGTCAACGGCGTGAACGGGCTGGGCGGCTACGCCACGGAGATCGAGGGGAAGGCCGACGGCGCGACCGATGCGGCTCAGGCGGCGCAGGGAGCGGCCGACACGGCGCAGGGCATGGCACGCACCGCGCAGGCATCCGCCGACGACGCGGCGACCAAGGCCACCCGCTTCGTAGACATCGTGCCAGGCGTGGGCATCAAGATGGGCGACATGCTGGGCGAGCTCACGCAGCGCATGCTGCAGCTGACGCCCGACGCCATCGAGTTCCTCAACGACGGGGTGAGCGTCTCGAGCTTCGGAGACACCACCCGCATCGGCGCGGAGGGCGACTACCACGTCAGCACCACGCCCACCGAGGTCGGCTTCTACGAGGGAACGCGGCGCCGCGCCTACCTCTCGGGCGACAAGTTCTACGCCGCCAACATCGAGAGCGACGACGCCATCTTCATCGGCAACTACACCATCCGCACGGGATCGAACGGCTATCTCACGGTATCCAGGAGGTCATAAGTGGCAACGACCCTCTACTACGGCATATCGGGCACGACGCTCACCATCTCGCGGACCTCCACGACGGCAGCGCCTACGCGATGGTCCACATCGTCCGGCACCGAGCCTCCCTGGTATGCCTACCGAAACATCATCACGACGCTCAACTTCGTGAACACGCCGGTGATCAACGACCTGGTCGTGGAGGTACCCAGAACGGCGCCCGGCAACATCACATATAGCGAAACATATCTGTTGTTTACCGGGAACGGCAACAACGCCTGTCTGTGCGCCCTCAAGACGATCACCGGCACGTTCGACATGTCTGGAGTTAACAGTTCAACAGTACCGAGCTTATATGGCCTCTTTGCAGGCAGCCCCGTTGAGACCGTCGATCTTCCGAACTGCAAAGTTGGCTATTTTGGGTACTTCCTGTGGCGTAACGTCTGCGTGAACAGCGTAACCGGCCGCCTAGACTACTCCGCCGCGACGGAGGGAAGTGCGCTCAAGTCCGTGTCGCTGAGGAACTGGAAGTACGCGGACGGCAATCCGGTTAAGGTCGGCACTATTGGGAACTCCCTGTTCGGCGTGCTGTCAGACAGCATCGAGACGCTCGACATCACTGGATGGAAGGTCAAAACCGCTTATAGCATCCCGTTCCGCCTCAACAGGACTGCCATGATATACTCGCAGGAGCAGGGCACAAACGTCATCACCTACTTCGGCCCGCCGGTCAACCTCAAGACGCTGAACCTCACGAACGTCGACGTGGGAACGGTCGACATGAGTGAGGCGTTCAAGGGGTGCACATCTCTCAAGACCCTGACGCTCACGGGCTTCGCATGCCACTACATAAGTAGCACGACCGGCTCGGTCCGCGTTGCCGACAACATGTTCCAAGGCTGCAGCTCGCTCACATCGGTCGACCTCAGTGGCGTCGTGACCAGCATCACGACAACGGCGCAGGGCCTCTTCGACGGATGCACCTCGATCACGAGCGTGAACCTCACAGGATGGAACCCCGCCGGGGACTACTCCCGCATGTTCTACGGCTGCGCGAGGCTCAGAACCATCACCGGCTTCCTCACCACGACGCACGTGTACGCCACCAACATGACCGACATGTTCTGCGGCTGTGCGTCGCTCCAGGGAAGCATCGACCTCTCGACGTGGAACTGTCACAGGGTCACGCAGGCCGAGGGCATGTTCGACGGCTGCGCGTCGCTCACCTCCATCACGCTCATGGCGCTCTCGCTCGCGAGCGCCGCCCGCATGTTCCGAGGCTGCGCGAGCCTGACCACGCTCGACGTGACGGCGCTCGACCTCTCGGCATGCACGGACCTCTCGGAGATGTTCGCGGGCTGCTCCGCACTGACGTCGCTCGACGCCCACGGGCTCGCGCTCACCGCATGCACCAACATCCTGGGCATGTTCACAGGTGACGTCGCGCTCACGACGCTCGACGTCTCGGGATGGAGCACGCCCGCGATCACAAGCATGGCCGAGCTCTTCGCGAACCTCACGCACCTGACGTCGCTCAACCTGGCAAGCTGGGACACCGAGGACGTCACCAGCATGGTCGGCCTGTTCTACAACTGCACGGCGCTCGCGTCGGTGAACATCAGCGGCTTCGACACGTCGAACGTGACCAACTTCGCCATGGCCACGAACAACGTAGGCTCGACCTTCAAGCCGATGTTCCGCGGCTGCGACAACCTCGTGACGGTCGTACTGGGCTCGGGCTTCACGACGGCGGCGGCACGTGCGCTCGACGATCCGGCAAACCTGCTCTTCTACTCGCGGCTCGAGCTCGCGCCTGTTATCAACCTGGGCAACGGTGTGTACGTCGAGTCGGACGGCTCCTTCGCCCAGCTGCGCTCGACCGAGATCGCGGGCACGTGGCGGCGTGGCGGGTCGCAGATGCTATCCGTCTTCGCCTACCGCACCGACGACGGTCAGCCTGACGAGCAGGGCCTAGACATCACCATCGACAGCACGTGGCGCACCACCTCATCCTCGAGCACCCGCGTGCTGCGCATCTACATCAAGGCAAGCACGACGCCCAACTACCCGACGACGCCCACGCGGACGGTCACGCTCGCGGGCGACCAGGGACAGACGATCGTGACCCTCGCCAACGTGGGCTCGGGCAACTATGACCTGCGCGTCGAGTTCTACGACGGCGAGGCCACCTACGTGGCGTTCCCCTCGATCTCGACGGACACTCTGCTCTTCTACATCACGCCGCAGGGAAGCGTGCGAGTGTTGGCGAACCTCGAGCTGGGCGGCACGCTGACGCTGGGCACCACGACCATGAACGAGACGCAGCTCAAGGCGCTGCTCAGACTCGTCTAAGGAGGAAACACGACATGGCGATAGTCATGAGGCGCGGCCCTTACAGCAAGTTCGACCCCTCGAAGCTGCTGCCGGGCGAGTGGGCGCTGGTCACGAGCGGCCACCCCGACACCAGCGACGGGCGGGCGCTCTACCACTGCTTCGCGGCGGGCGTCGTGCGGCGCATGCTCACCTACGAGGAGGCCGCCGACGAGATGCGCGACATCCTCGACGTGGCTTTCGAGGGCTTGAAGGACGACTTCACGGCATCCGTGGTCGCGGCCACGTCCGCGGCCAACAGCGCCGCATCGTCCGCCTCGTCTGCCGCGACGAGCGCGAACAGCGCCGCGGCGAACGCCAACGCGGAGGCGGCGAAGGTGCTCACCTACGTGCAGCAGGAGCTCGCAGCGCACCCAGAGTGGACCACCACCGTCGTGGACGGGTCCATCACCCAAAAGAAGCTGCACCCGTCGCTCCACGGGCTGCTCAACGCTCCGCGCCGCACGCTTTCGGGCGAGGTGGTCAGCGCGTCGGACGCTTACCCGTGCCCCCCGCGGGGGCTCGTGGTGGAGGGCGAGAGCGTCCAGGACGGCACGCCCACGCCAGACGCGCCCGTGCCGATTCAGTCGGTCACCCCGAACTACATAGGCTTCTCCGACAAGGTAACCTCGTCCTCCAACGGGGTCACGTGGTCGACAGGCGAGGGCGGCAGGCTCAAGGCGGTGGGAACCGCCACGGGCAACACCTATGCGGTCGGCACGCCCACCGACGCCGACTTGGGCAAGAGCTACATCCCGCTCCTTCCCGCTGGCACCTACACCGCGACGAGCTACTGGCAGGTCGAGTTCAACGTCTACTCGATGCCAGTGGGCAGCGCGTCGGGAACGTCGCTCAGGAGCTACTCGAAGGATGACTTCACCTTCACGCTCACGGAGCCGCGATACGTCCAGCTGGGCGTGAGGGCCACCGAGGGCATGGTCACGGACACCGAGTACGAGCTGTCGATATACGAGGGGTCGGTACGGCACCCGTACACGCCGAAGGGCAGCGTGGGGCTGCTCGCCACGGGCGGGAACCTGCTGGACATCGGCAGCGCCATGTATAGCGCGAACAGGTGCGCCTACGAGGTCACCGACACGGGCATCACGCTCACGGGCAACGCGACCACCGCGTACTGCTACGTCAACATGCGCCTCGTGGGGCTTCGGGGGACGTGCACGCTCCACTTCGACGTAAGCTCCGACTTGGGCCACGCGGTTCAGGTTTCCTCGGATGTGGGAGTCCTCATACAGCGTTCGGAGGTGACCACCGCGACGTTCACCGTCCCAGAGGATGCCAGCTACGTCACCATCTACCTCTACGTGAAGTCGGACTCTTCTGGCACCCACACTGCCACGTTCACGAACGTGCAGCTAGAGGTGGGCAGCACCGCCACACCATACCAGCCCTACGTCGAGACTGCCATCCCTATCGACCTGCAAGGCCACGCCCTGCGCTCGCTGCCTGACGGCACGCACGACGAGCTGAGGGTGGACGCTGACGGCAACGTGACACTGGTGCAGAGGGTGGGCGTGCTTGAGATGCTTGCGAGCGACTGGGGCACTTCCTCGGCTGGAAGGTACCGCCACTACGTTGACGAGGCGGACATCGGACTCGGAACTGGCCACTACACGGACATGTACTGCACGGCTTACCAGCCCACCGCGAACACCTCGTCGGCAGCGCCAGCGAACACCATCAGGTTCGCGGCGGACGGACTCTCGCTCTGGCTCGCAGCTGGCTCGACGCTCGTGGACTGCGAACTGACCTACATCCTCGCGGAGCCGAGGGTCATCGACCTCGGCGCCGTCCAGCTCGCCGACATGCCAGGGCCAGACCTCACCGCCTACATGGTGGCGGGCCTCACGCCCGACATGGAGCTGACCTACGAGCGCGACGCCACCCTCGTCATTGCCGCGCTGGAAGCCCAGATTGCAGAGATTGCGACGAGCTGATGGAGGGGGTGGCGCTCGCATACACGCTCGTCACGTGCCACTTCGTAGGCGATTACGTCCTACAGCTTGACTTCATCGCCAAGACCAAGGGCGAGAACTGGTGGCACCTTCTGGCGCATTGCGTGACGTACACCGCGCCGTTCGCCGCTGTGTTCGGAATCGACTGGCGAATAGCGTGGCTGCTCGCCACGCACCTGTTCGTGGACGCGCTCAAGGCCCGATGGGGGCGAATCGGCTACCTCACCGACCAGACGCTCCACCTGCTCGCAATGGCCGCATATCTCATCTAAGGAGGAACCAATGCTGAACTACTACGAGAGCCTAAAGACCTACCTCGCCCTCGGCACCTACGCGCTCGCCGACGCGGAGGAGAGAATCGACCGCCTGTGGGTCGAGGGGAAGCTGACCACCGAGCAGAGGGACGAGCTGCGGAACCTCGCCGCCGAGTCCGCGCGCGACGAGTACCAGGTTGACGTGCTCGGGCAGCTCGCCGACCTTGGGCGGAGGGTCTATAACCTAGAGCATCCTACGGACATCTACCCCGTGTGGAAGCCTGGTTACATCACGAAGAAAGGCGAAATCGTCCGCTTCGACGTGAGCGGGGATGGCGAGCTTGACCTGTGCCAGTACAACGGCGGGCGCAACGAGACGAGCCTGAGCATCGGCAAAATCGAGGGATGGAACATGCTGAACCGCGAGCTGACGCCCACGCACACCATCACGCGCGATGCGGATGGCGGGTACGTCCTCACTCCGATTAACGCCGAACAGCCTGCTGACGGCGAGTAACCAGCAGACCAATCGACCCACAAGGGCCGCTCCGAACGGAGTGGCCCTTTTTCTTTAAGGAGGTAAGCCATGGAGCCCAACCCGTTCCACTACTTCATCTTGCCCATGACCGACTCAAAGGCCCAGGTCGCGGTAATCGCGCTCATGGCGCTCGGCCTGCTCGACGTGCTCTTCGGCGTGATGAACGCCATGTTCGTGCAGCACGACTTCTCAAGCCATGAGTTCAGGGAAGGCATGATTCGCAAGCTGTCCAACCTGGGCATGGTCGTGGCGGCTGACGTCATCGACGCGATGCTGCTGGGTGGGCTCGACCTGGGCTACCAGCCCGTCCTGCTCACCGTGATAGTAAGCCTCGGCCTCATGGAGCTGTGGTCGCTGCTCGAAATCTATGCCGAGATGCACCCCGAAATCTCGGATGCGGAGTGGTACAGGATGCTGCTCCGCTCCAAGGACGGCCTGCATGGCCACGAAGGGAGCAAAGATGCCTAGTGCAGCAGACGTGCTCCGCATAGCCGAGGCGGAGGTAGGCTATTCGCGTTGGGATGATCCGCTTCCTGGCACCAAGTACGGCAGGTGGTACGCGCAGATCACCGGCTCGCCGTACTTCGGCGAGTCTGGCGTACCGTACTGCGCCATGTTCGCCAGCTGGGTACTCGCGCAGGCTAACGTCCAGTGCGAGGGATTCCCACGTGCCGTGGCGATAGACCCTCGCGACGGCTTCAATCGCATGGTGCAGCCTGCCAACCTGCAGCCCGGTGATCCCCTGGGCTTCGACTGGGACGGCGACCACAAGGGCGACCACATCGGCATCACCATCGCACGGCAGGGCGGCACGCTGCTCATCGACACGTACGAGGGCAACACGGGCGGCGGGCGCGTCCTGCGCTGCGAGCGCAATATCGAGCAGGTCACGTGCGGCGTGCGCCCGTACTACGACGACGCGACAAGCCCGGCGAAGGATGCCGGGAAGCTCGACGTTGACGGAGCTGGTGGCCCGAACACCATCACCTTGCTACAGCAGCAGGTCGGCACGAAGGATGATGGCGTTTTGAGTGGACAGCTCTACAGCGAGGACAGGTACCGTCGCAACATCTGGTCTGTTGACCACGTGGACGAGGGCAGCGGTTCCGACGTGGTGTACGCGCTCCAATGCCGCTTCCGCGCGAAGGGCATCTACCATGGCAACATGGACAGGTGCTGGGGCTACAACTTCACCGACGCGATGCAGCGATACCTCAAGGAGCTTGGGTACTACACAGGCGGATTCGACCACGACTTCGCCCAGCATTCTGTCAAGGCGTTGCAGATGGCGCTTAATGATGGGGCGATGGCAGCATGACGGACGTGCGATACTACGCCGTGATCTACTTCCTCAGCGGCATTACGCGGGAGCTGGGTCCGTACCTCACCTACATGGAGGCCGTGGAGGCTGGCAACGCGGAGCGCAGGAGCCATCGGCACAGGCCCCTCTGGTTCGAGGTCAGGAAGCGGTTCCTGTACAAGGACTAAAGAGACAGCCCCTTCCCGCATCACGCGGGGAGGGGCCTTTTTGCGTTAGAATGCAAGGCGAAGTACCCACGGGGCCTCTGCCGTCGACGGATGGCACGCACACTCACGGGGGTCGTAATGGGCCAGTGACGCGCGCGAAGCTGGCCCGCAACGGTTCCCACGCCGACCGACAGAAGGGCGTGGCGCGACAATCCGGGCCGCTGCGGGCTTCGGTCGAGCGGCTACCCCGTCCCCATGCGTGGGGGCGGGGCTTTTCATATCTTCGGCGTCGGGCTGTCCTTGCCATCCGCCCACCGCACTCTAATGTCGCGATCACGCAAGGCAATCGCAATGCGGCGCGCCGTTGCGTTGACCTCCGTCCATGACTCATCGCCATGGTCTCGCGTGATGTGGTGCTGGTAGTAGTCTGAGTCGCTGGACCAGTACGGCAGCGTGACCTCCTCGGGCTGCTCGCCACGATCCTCGGCGATGGCGTCGACTTCTAACAGCGCGACCCTCACGGCGGTGTCCTGGCGCTCCATGAGCATGTCCAGCAGGTTCCATGCTGTTTGTGGCGCGTTCTGCCGGTTATTCGGTGACTCCCACCGCTTGACGGTGAGCACCGCCACGTCGAGATCGCCTGCAAGTCGCTGCTGCGTGATGCCGACCGTCTCTCGAAGAGCTCTAAACTCCGACTTGCTGCGCATGACTCTCTCTCCCCTGGATAGCATTGGTGGTATTAGTAAGATACCAAAGGTATCATAAAGAATCTACCATAGCTTCTATGCACAGCGAGACTTAACTTGCAACGCGTTGACCGACTTAGGGATATGGTGGGATATGGTAATTCAACAAATGATAAAAGGTCAGCGGACACACTGCCGCTGACCTTTGCTTTAGATGGAGGCGACGTCCAGATTCGAACTGGAGATAAAGGCTTTGCAGGCCTCTGCCTTACCACTTGGCCACGTCGCCGTGTATGAAAAAGGCCGATCGA